>NZ_AYYI01000007.1 GCF_001436505.1 Loigolactobacillus rennini DSM 20253
CTATACAATTCAGAAATCTTTTATGCATTTACACAAAATATTTTACGCTCTCCTTTAACCATTTATGGTTATGTTTCAATGTCAACATTCTACTTAGTTAGCCAATGGTTAACTAAGTATGGAGAAATGACTTTTCATATGACACTTGCAAATGCGCGGTATTTAGTCAGTATTTATAGTATTGGATCCATTGTTGGTGTTGTTTTAATGACCTTACTAAGCCGACTGCACATTAGACCAACTGTTTTAATGTTAAGTAATACAAGTATTTCGCTAGTTACATTGATTGCGATGACAACGATCTTCCGTCCAATAGTTCTTTTTGTGGGTTCTTTTACTATTGGTTTTTCCGCTGCTGGTGGAGTTATGCAAGTTGGTCTAACTGTTATGAGTAAACTTTTTCCAAAGAAAAAAGGCTTAATTACAGGAATTTATTATACGGCGGGCAGTCTTTCTTCTTTTTCCATTCCGATTATTACGGGGTATCTTTACCACTTTAGTGTGTGGTACATTATGTTGCTTGACTGTTTTATCGCGTTTTTAGGTGTTTTAATTAGTACTATTGTGGTATTTAATACAAAAAAATTAATTTAGATTAATAAATTTGTTATGATTTTTGATTTTAAATACGAATTTTTAATTATAGGTAGTGTTGTGGTGTGGAAAGAAAATGGCTATATCAGTATCGTACTGGCGATTTCTATGTTGAACCATACATGCTGAATCATTTAAATATTTTGCATGGTGGTGAGTTGGTTAGACAATGTGATAGTGCAATTGGTTTATTGGCATCGGCATATGCGGGTACCAGTGTTTTAACTGCCGCGATTAAAGAGTTTTCTTTTAAAAGACGATCACAAATAGGTGATCATATTAATTTTGAAGTTTCATTAATTGAAACAAGTTCCAGAACAATGACATTTTACGCAACTATTAATTTAGAAAGACTTAATGGTACCAATTTAAAGGTCGGTGAAACTATTTTTATTTTTGTAGCCGTAAATAAAGATTTCAAGCCAATTACTATACCCACCTTTACGCCTAAAGATATAAATCAAAAACAGTTTATAAAAAGGATTAAGCAACAATTTCATTTATAAACTAAATCTATTAAATTACTGGGGGGTTATTTCTCCTTATGCTCAAAGAAACACAAATAAGGGAATACCCCTATTATTATTTAACGCCCTGCAATTTAATCACAGCAGTAATGAAATCGGTTACAATTGGAGAAGACCTGAAAAGAGCTGATAGTTTAAAGACAGGAGGACATTAAGATGCATTGGGGATTATTTGCCGCGGCGTTATTGCCGATTATTTGGTTGATTTTTTCATTAGGTGTTTTGAAAATGTCGGGTAGTAAAGCATGTACGTTGGGATTAATTCTAACTATTATACTTGCCATTGTGGTGTTCGATATGTCATGGCTTGATAGTTTGACTGCTGCTTTGGAAGGTGCTGTGATGGGTATTTGGCCGATTGTTTATATTATTATTGCTGCTGTTTTTACTTACAATTTAACAACGGCTAGTGGCAGCATGAAGACTATTCGTTCCGGATTGTCTGGTATTACCAATGATAAACGGCTATTGGTGTTGATTATTGCGTGGGGATTTGGGGGTTTTTTAGAAGCAATTGCCGGCTTTGGTACTGCAGTTGCTATTCCAGCAAGTATTTTAATGGCGTTTGGTGTTAATCCGATTTTGGCTGCGACGATTTGCTTAATTGCTAATACGACACCGACTGCCTTTGGTGCAATTGGGTTACCGGTCATTACGCTTGCACAAATTGCAAAATTAGATGTCATTCATTTATCTTATTTAGTCACCGTGCAGATGCTACCATTAATTGTCATTATCCCGTTTGTTTTAGTTGCTTTAATCGGTGGTGGCATCAAAGCAATCCGTGAAGTTTGGGCGCCAACATTGGCGGCTGGTTTAGCTTTTGGAATCCCGCAGATTATTGTTGCTCGTTATTTAGGTGCTGAATTACCTGCAATTATTGGTGCATTGGTATGTATTATCGTCACAGTTTGGTTTGCTCGCCGCTATGAAAAAAAGCGACCTAGTGAAGCAAAAGTAACAGCGAACTTACCATCAACCAAACAGTTTGCTTTAGCTGCGATGCCATTCATACTGGTTTTTGTTTTTGTCATGTTGGCGTCACCTTTAGTGCCACCACTCAATCACTTTTTAGTTAGCATTAAATCAGCAATCACGATTTATACGGGGTCGGGAGCTGCACCTTATGTATTTAATTGGGTTTCGACACCAGGGACGTTGATTATTATTGCGACTATTATCGGTGGTCTAATTCAAAAAATGAAATTGGGACAGATTTTTAAAATTTTAGGAAAGACAGCTGTTCAAATGGTACAAACTTTGATTACAGTTTGTGCAATTGTCGCTTTGGCAAAAGTTATGGGTTACAGTGGTATGATTTCCGTCATTGCGGCAACGCTAGTTAGTCTGCTAGGTGCGTTCTATCCGGTGATCTCGCCTTTAATTGGTGCTTTAGGCACTTTTGTAACCGGCTCGGATACTTCTGCCAACGTGTTATTTGGTAGTTTACAGCGTCAAGCAGCAGCGGCGTTACATGATAGCCGTTACTGGGTAGTTGCTGCAAATGCTGTTGGGGCAACTGCAGGTAAAATGATTTCGCCACAAAGTATTGCTGTAGCATCTGCTGCAACCAATTTGCAAGGACAAGAAGGTAATATCCTCAAGCGTAGCATGACCTATTTTTTAGGTTATTTAGTCATTATTTGTCTGTGGATATTTGTGGCCGGATTAATGGTTGGTGCGTTGCATATCTAGATAAATATCAAATTTATTGTTAATAATTAAAGCCAGGACAGAAGTGAAATACTTTTGCTCTGGCTTTGTTTTGCTCAACTTTTCAGTTGGTTTAAAACTTAGTATAATAATAAGCAAACCAAGCGAACGGATGGTAGGCATGGAGTTAACGGAAAAAGCACCAGCAAAAATTAATTTAAGTTTAGATGCTATTTCGCGCCACTTAGATGGTCAATATGAGTGGGAAATGGTAATGACCTCAGTTGATCTTGCTGATTACGTTAGGCTAACACCAACGCGGTCAGCAACGATCACATTACGGACTAATAGCGGTTTTCTACCAGTTGATCAACGTAATTTAGCCTTGCAAGCAGCGCTGTTACTACAGAAAACAGCGCGGGTAACTACCGGTGCGTCAATTATGATTGATAAGCACATCCCGGTAGCAGCTGGTTTAGGCGGTGGTAGTACGGATGCTGCAGCTGTCTTACGCGGATTGAACAGTCTGTGGCGATTAAAATGGTCACCAGCAAAATTGGCTCAACTAGGCGCTGCAATTGATTCGGATGTGCCTTACTGTGTTTATTCACAGACTGCGCTGGTTACTGGTGTTGGTGATCAAATCCATTTGTTACCTAAATTACCCCCTTTTGGGGTAGTTTTAGCTAAGCCGCGCGTTGGCATTTCGACTTCGCGTTTGTTGCGGAGGATTAATGATGTGTCACAGTTAACGCACCCGCCAGTAGCAACGATGGTTCGGGCCATTGAACAAGCAGACTATTCGGGGATAGTTAATAATATGGGGAATGCACTGGCAACTGTCAGTCAGCAATATTATCCTCAGATTGCGCACGTACAACGGCAAATGTTGCGCTTTGGGGCAGATGCAGTTCAAATGAGTGGCAGTGGGCCAACCGTTTTTGGTTTGTGTACTAAATATTCTCGTGCGCAGCATATTTTTAACAGTATGAAAGGTTTTTGTCGTGATGTTTATTTGGTACGACCGCTGTAAAAAATAGACAAATCTTTGGCTATATTTAAATTTGCACCGATAAATCCTCTGTTTTACTAGCTTTTTTGATAAAAAGGCGAACTATTTTGCTTAAAAGTTAATAAATGCTAGTTTTTTTGCGATAAAGTCTATATAATGGACAAGCGAATGCTTTGAAATGAGGTGGATTTGTTGAAAGTAAGACGAAGTGAACGATTAATTGATATTACGCATTATTTATTAGAGCGGCCCCATACATTAGTGCCGCTGACTTTTTTTGCTAAACGTTATGAATCAGCAAAATCGTCAATTAGTGAAGATCTAGGAATTGTTAGGCGAACTTTTAAAGGCCGGGGAACTGGGATTTTACAAACTATTCCAGGCGCTGCTGGTGGCGTGCGTTTTATTCCGACGATTGCCCCAGCTGAGGCGACTGAATTCATCCGGGCAATGGCCATTGAACTTTCTGATAAAAGTCGATTGTTACCAGGTGGGTATGTTTATTTGTCTGATTTATTAGGGCAGCCCAAAGTACTTCGAGCAGTTGGACGTTTAATTGCAACACAGTACGCACAACAGCAAGTTGATGCGGTAATGACAGTTGCTACTAAAGGTGTTCCGATTGCGCAAAGTGTTTCAGCTTACTTAAATGTACCTTTTGTGATTGTCCGCCGTGATTCTAAAATTACTGAAGGTCCCACTGTTAGCGTTAACTATGTGTCAGGTTCTTCACGTCGTGTTGAAAAGATGGAATTATCCAAACGGAGCCTAAGTCAAAATTCACGTGTCTTAGTGGTTGATGATTTCATTAAAGGTGGCGGTACAGTTAATGGAATGAAGAGCTTGATTGAAGAATTTGATTCGCAATTAGTCGGTATTACTGTTTTTGCAGAATCACTTTTTTCAGGAAAGCGGCCAATTTCAGACTACACAGCTTTATTAGCAGTCGATCAGGTTGATGATCAGGCTAAGATGCTGCACGTTAAAGCAGGTAATTATTTAGAACGGACATTTAACTAATCTTAGCTATTATGTAGTCCCTTTAAAAACAATGGCCATAAACGTGAATTAATCCGATTTTTTAGTTTTTATCGGGTTATAAGCTGAGTTAAGTTCGTCTTTGGTTTTTTTGTTTGTCCGACAGCACTTGTCAGTTATTTGTGACTAAGCTATGATAAATAAGTGTTATTCAGGATGGGTGATTCCGCCCTAATATTTTTGGATGATAGGTTGATTCTGGAATAGAGGTAAGAAAATGACGGCAAAATACACGATAATTTTAGCGGCTGGTCAAGGAACACGAATGAAATCAAAGTTAACTAAAGTGCTTCATCCTGTTTGTGGTCGGCCAATGGTCGATCACGTATTAACGCAGGCTGAACAATTACAGCCAGACAAAATTGTGACTGTGATTGGCCATGGTGCTGATCAAGTTAAAACCGTGTTGGGAAAGCGGACAGATTATGCCCGCCAAGCAGTACAAAAAGGGTCTGGAGATGCTGTCTTACAGGCAGAGGCCCAGTTAGGTGACAAAACCGGCATGACCATGGTGGTCAGTGGTGATACGCCACTTTTAACGGCAAAAACGTTTGAACAGTTATTTGAATATCATCGGGAAAAAGGGGCTAAAGCGACAGTATTGACAGCTGTTGCACCTGATCCAACCGGGTATGGTCGAATTGTCCGCAATGATTTAGGTGTTGTTGAAAAAATTGTGGAACAAAAGGACGCTACGCGAGAAGAAGCAGCTATCAAAGAAATTAACACAGGTGTTTATTGCTTTGATAATGCAACTTTATTCAAAGCATTACATGAAGTTGGTAATGATAATGCCCAAGGGGAGTATTACTTAACAGATGTTATTGGTATTTTAAAAGCTAAGGGAGAAATTGTCGCAGCTTATAAGATGAAGAACTTTGCGGAATCGCTAGGAGTTAATACGCGACAGGCTTTAGCACAAGCGACCACCATTATGCAACAACGGATTAACCAACAGCATATGGCAGCTGGGGTGACTTTAGTTGATCCGGCGGCAACGCACATTGATGTGGGCGTTGAAATTGGGCGCGATACAACGATTGAAGCCAATGTTACGATTAAGGGAAATACCACCATTGGCGAAGATTGCACTATCACTTCAGGTTCAGCTTTAACTGATGCAACAATTGGTAATGATGTTCAGATTACCAGTTCAACCATTGAAGCTTCCACAATGCATGATCACAGTAATATTGGCCCAATGAGCCATTTGCGGCCAGAATCTGACATTGGCGAACATGTTCATATCGGTAATTTCTGTGAAGTTAAGAAAGCACAATTAGGCGCTTATACTAAAATGGGTCATTTAACCTATGTTGGTAATGCTACTTTAGGAAAACACATTAATATTGGTTGCGGTGTTGTTTTTGTGAACTACGATGGTTTGCATAAGCACCAGACATCAGTAGGCGACTGGGCATTTATTGGCAGTAATTCTAATTTAGTTGCGCCAGTTAAAGTCGCAGACCATGCCTTTATTGCAGCTGGTTCAACGATTACAGATAATATTAATTTCCATGACATGGCCATTGCCCGGGCCCGGCAGGTGAATAAGCCCGATTATTGGAACAAGCTGCCTCACGAACCTGAAAATTAGCCTTTAATGAAAAAAGCGTTAGTTTTGGCTGACTAGCTTGCTTTGTCGGCTAAAATTACCTATTATTTAATTGTGGGTTTAATTACAGGTCATTAAATTAAAGATGGAGGCTCTCATGTCAGAACATTATTTCGATCCAAAGCTAAAGATTTTTGCTTTGAATTCAAACAAACCGTTGGCACAAAAAATTGCTGATGAGGTTGGTGTTGAGCTGGGAAAGACGACTGTCGACAAATTTAGCGATGGTGAAATCCGGATCAATATCGAAGAAAGCATTCGTGGCGACAATGTTTACGTCATTCAATCAACTTCCGCACCGGTAAACGATAATCTTATGGAATTAATGATCATGATTGATGCACTGCGGCGCGCGTCTGCAGAGTCGATCAATGTGGTAATACCATATTATGGCTATGCGCGGCAAGACCGTAAGGCAAGATCACGTGAACCAATCACGGCTAAATTGGTTGCAAACATGCTGACGATGGCAGGTGCAACTCGAATTTTGGCGTTAGATTTACATGCTGCCCAAATTCAAGGTTTCTTTGATATTCCAGTTGATCACTTAATGGGAGCACCTTTAATTGCTGATTATTTCTTATCCAATGGCGTTAGCGATGATGCAGTAGTCGTCTCACCAGATCATGGAGGCGTCACCCGGGCACGTAAACTGGCAGAATTCTTAAAAGCGCCACTAGCCATTATTGATAAACGGCGGCCACGGGCGAACGTTGCTGAAGTGATGAACATTATTGGTGATGTTAAAGGTAAAAAGTGTGTGTTAATCGATGATATGATCGATACGGCAGGAACCATTACCTTAGGTGCTCAAGCATTGATGGATGCGGGTGCCACGGTAGTTTATGCCAGTGCTACACACGCTGTCTTATCTGGACCAGCCATTGAGCGGATTTCTAACTCGCCGATTAAACAGTTGGTTGTGACGGATTCCATTCAATTGCCGCAAGAAAAACTGATTGATAAAGTTGTTCAAATCTCAGTAGGACCATTAATCGGGGATGCCATTAAACGAATCCATGAGAATAAACCAGTGAGTCCCTTGTTTGAAAATAAATTTCATAAAGAGCTTAAGTATAATTAAATTTAATGTTAAATCACGATAAACGTGTTGGGTGAGTGGGATGACTGCGCACCCAACACGTTTTTTTAAAGGGAATGGATGAGGCTAGTGTGGTGGTTAAGCGGATTTTTTCTAATTTTGGCAATTGGCGCATGTTGGCGAAATCACTTTTGGCTGGGCAGTTATAGTGTACTTTTAGCCCTTGGTTTAGGTGGTTGGCAGTTAGGCCAAGACGTGATAGCTATTTGCTTCACACGTTATTGGCTATTTTGGTTTAGTATTGCCAGTTTAAGTTTGTGGTTTGTTGGTGGTTGGTTGATTTATTTTGGTCAGCAACGTGTTAAGCACACTCAAAAGCAATTAATTTACCGGGGACTACAAGGTGTTGGCTTGGTCAGTTTTTTTTTACCAATCTTCACTTATGTTGGACCGCGCTGGTTGGTTGACTTACTGTGGTTGAGCTGCGGATACTTTGCCGGGGGCTTTTTAGCTTATATTTTGGCTTCTTTGTTGTTACAGTTAGTTCCAAAGCCGACACCTACTTATTTAGTTGTTTTAGGCTCGGGTTTGCAACCAGACGGGCAATTAACGCAGACATTAAGCAATCGCGTTCAACTTGCTGTGGCGCTATTGACTAATACTACAAGTCAAATCGTTTTATCTGGTGGTCAAGGTGCGGATGAACCTGAACCCGAGGCTATCGCGATGGCTAAGGCTATACTTGCTCAAGGTGTTGCTGCAGATAGACTGCATTTAGAAACGCAATCAACGTCGACTTGGGAAAATTTGCGTTTTTCATTTGCTTTAGTGCCAGCAAATGCGCAAATTGGGATTGTGACTAGTAATTTTCATTTATTGCGGGCCCAATTGTACAGTCGGCGGCTGAAACGGTCTTGCAGTTATTATGCAGCATTGGCACCTGGAAAAGCTTTTATACTGGGAAGCTTACGCGATTATTTGGCGCTGCTAGTACTAACTGGTTGGTGGCAATTAAGTGGGTGGTTATTGTGCCTAGTGACGGTTTGTTTTTTAGTGTAGGCTTGCAGAACCCACTAACTTAAGCTACCATTAGCATATTGTGAAAACGGAATGTTAACGGGATAATCGGAGGCAGTAACATGGCAAAAACATCCATTTATGGATTAGATAAACAAGCATTAATTGATTGGTTTATCGCGCATGGCGATAAAAAGTTTCGGGCAACACAGGTTTGGGATTGGCTTTACGTTAAGCGGGTGACTAGTTTTGCTGCAATGACCAATTTGTCAAAGGCAACTAGTGCCTTACTGACGGAAAATTTTGATTTTAGTCCGCTAGTGCCATTAGAAGTGCAAGAAGCACCTAATCATGAAACGACAAAGTATTTATTTCAATTGGCAGATAAGCAATTAATTGAAACGGTTTTGATGCGGCATGATTATGGGTTGTCGGTTTGTGTAACAACGCAAGTAGGATGCAACATGGGTTGTACTTTCTGTGCAAGTGGCCTAGTTGCTAAACAACGTAATTTAACTACTGGTGAAATTGTTGCACAGGTGATGCAAATCCAGCATTATTTAGACGATCAAAATGCAGGTGAGCGAGTAAGTCATGTTGTGGTAATGGGAATCGGTGAACCTTTTGACAATTTCACGCATGTTATGCGCTTTTTAAGCATTATCAATGATCAAAAAGGATTGGCAATCGGTGCCCGGCACATCACAGTTTCGACTTGTGGCCTAGCAGATAAAATCCGCGAATTTGCGGATTATGATACCCAGGTGAATTTAGCAATTTCACTTCATGCACCTAATGATACTCTGCGTAACCGGCTGATGCGGATTAACCGCAAATGGAATTTGGAAAAATTATTCGCCGCTGTGCATTATTACCTAGACAAAACTAACCGGCGAATTGATTTTGAATACATTATGCTAAATGATGTCAATGACCATCAAGAAGAAGCTTTTCAACTTGCAGCCTTATTAAAAGACATTCACCGTTTGGCATACGTCAATTTAATTCCGTATAATCCAGTTGCTGAACATGCGCAGTACTCTCGTAGTCCTAAAAAACGGGTGATGGCATTTTATAACACGTTGAAGCAGCAAGGAATTAATGTGCAAATTCGGCGTGAATTTGGCACAGACATTGATGCTGCTTGCGGCCAACTACGCACTAAGAAAATGAAGTCCAATCAGCAACATAAAAAAGCTTAAGCGCATGAATAAATAAAGCAGTGACGTGACCGGTTTTAAGCCGGTGACATCACTGCTTTTTGGTTAAACATAGGGATTAAAGTACTGCTTCAATTATGATTGGCAAGTGATTGCTAAGGGACACTAACGCTCAACAGTAACCTGCTTGTTCGTTTACTTTATGGAATTAATGTGCCATTTAAAATGTGATTTTGGAAAGCTTGGTAGCTTGCGGCAAATAGGTTGCCCGTTTTTTCGGTGGTCAGCATTTCCTTTGGGAAAAAGAAGCGTTCATCACCAGTCATTTTACCGCTGATAGCTGCGACAATGTCACTTAACAATGATAGCTCGATTAAACTGCCATCTGGTTGGATAATTTCAATCTGTGTTTTCGGATTAGCCGCATTGGGATCGTAAGCATCATAAGGCAGATCAAAACTATTGTTAATTGCAGTATAGTATGTGGTATCATAGCCCACAGCAGCGATCAACCGGCGCATTTGTGGCAATAACTTTTTGGTACTTTGCGTGACGCTGACTGATTTAAATGGTTTGCGGTTTAAAAAGCGTTTAGCTAAATCACTGAGAATGGGGTCGCTAAAATCTGTGCAACGAATAAAGTAAGTGGTTAAAACACCATCGTCTAGTTTTAAATAATCGCTTAAGGTAAAGTTGTTTTCTAAGAAAGGTAACAACAAATAAGGGGTATTTTCCGCTGGTAGCTGACCTTGGTCGTGTAATACTTTTACCCGTTGGAGTAAATGTTGTAAAATCATTTCCATTGCGCGAGAAACCGGGTGAAAATAAACTTGCATGTACATTTGGAAACGGCTGAGAATGTAATCTTCAACGGCGTGCATGCCATCCATGGAAAAAGCAACGCCGTCGCGGTAAGGCTGCATCATGCGCAAAATTCGAGTTAAGTCAAATTTGCCATATTCTGTTCCAGTGTTATAGGCGTCACGTAATAGGTAGTCCATACGATCAGCGTCAATTTGGCTGGAAATGATTTGAACAACTTGTGGGTTGGGATAATCGTGCGTGATAACGCTGGCTACTTGCTTAGGAAAAGCTGGACTGACGCGGTGCAAAACAGCGTTAACTTCAGTTTGTGGTGAGGTCAGAATTTCACTGGTTAATTTTTCATGATCAGTGCCAAAAATGTGTTCAAATGTATGTGAATAAGGACCATGACCGATGTCGTGTAATAAAGCGGCACACAGCACGACAAGTCGTTCATGGTCATCCCATAAGCCATCTCCTGGCCGTTGAGAAGGAAAATTACGTTCAAAATGATTACAAATTTGGCGGGCTATTTCATACACGCCTAATGAATGGCTGAAACGCGTGTGTTCAGCGCCGTGGAAAGTAAAAGACGCGGTGCCTAATTGTTTAATTCGGCGGAGGCGCTGGAATTCTTTAGTATTGATTAAATCTAGAATAATCTGGTGCTGAACGTGAATATAATTATGAACGGGATCGCGAAAAACTTTTTCCCGGGGTAATAGTTGTTTACTGTAATCCATGTTAACTTCCTTTGTAAAAATAATAGGTGATTTACTTCAATTATACCGTTTTAAAGTACAGACTGCGACTAATTGAAAAAGTCGCCATGGTACGCAGATTGACCCAAGCCTGATATAATAGAAACAGATAGAATGATAAAAAAGGTGGCAATAATTATGGAGCTTTCAGCGAGCTTGCCGATTATGATTCATTTAGAAACAATCGTGCAGCAAAATGGTGACTCAACCCAGCATGTTTTTGATGAGCCAGGGCAACTAGTTCAAGTTGGCCGTTCTTTGTACATTCGCTACAAAGAAACTTCTGAAGACGATGGGTCACAGATTCCCGTAACGATGAAGTTGGAAGGCGATGGTGATGTCAAATTAACTCGGGGAGCGCAAAGTACCGGCCAACGGTTGCAATTGCATTTTAGCCGGAACACACGCGTAATTGCCCGTTACCAAACACCCTACGGCATCATTCCCATTGAAACAGTCACGCCGCGTTTAGATGTGCGCATTAAGGAGCGGCCAGTTTCTGGTGAAATTTACATTGAATACCAACTTTTTGGTGGTAATGACCATTTAGGTGATTATCGTCTGCGGTTGGCTTTTACAGCTTGATATTGCTTTTTTGATTTTGACAGCGTATGATGTAGAATAGACTGCTGAAAGGACGTGTACCTGTTGAAACTCGACGTTTTTAAGGGACAAAAAAAAGACGAATTATCAATGATCGAAGTGGCACATGCAATTTTGGAGCAAAAAGGTGATGTGATGCCTTTTGCTGACTTAGTTAATGCAATTCAGAACTACCTAGATGAAAGTGATCGGGAAGTCCGGAATCGTCTGTCACAATTTTATACAGATTTAAACGTTGACGGTAGCTTTATTTCATTAGGTGAAAACGTTTGGGGTTTGCGTTCGTGGTACCCCTTTGATTCAGTCGATGAAGAAGTTAACCATCCGGAAGATGATGACGAACAGCCGCAGCGTAAACGGCGTAAAAAGGTCAATGCTTTCTTAGCGGATGTCAGCGATGATGACGACGTCATTGATTATAATGACGATGATCCTGAAGATAATGATGATGACTTGGATGATGAAGCTGAATATGTTAACACCAATGACCAGCAATTAACCAACGTCGATGGTGATAGCGATGATGATCCTGATGATGGCTTGCCAGATGGCATTGAAGGTGAGTTAGCTGAATTCAGTGACGAAGATGTCGATGATGAACATGATTTCAGCGCTGATGATGATGAACAAGATGATCAAGAAAACGATGACGATGACAAAGCTTAAGCAATTTTAGAAAGTGACGATTAGTCCTTGACGCTAAAGTGAATTCAAGGTATCATATTGCTTGGGCGCTTTACAAGTACTTGTAAAGCATTGATCGGTTGATAAGCTCCCTATTCTAAAAGGAATGGGGAGCTTATTTTTATTTTTGGTGTTGCCAATAATTAGGCTGGCAGTTACCATGTTAACATCATGACGTTCCCGAATAATCTTGAAGGAGTTTTGATATGACCAAGTATATCTTTGTAACAGGCGGCGTTGTCTCGTCCTTAGGTAAAGGCATCATTGCAGCATCTTTAGGCCGTCTGCTGAAAAATAGAGGCTTGAAAGTGACAATTCAAAAGTTTGATCCTTACATCAATATTGATCCCGGCACAATGAATCCTTATCAACACGGTGAAGTTTTTGTGACTGATGATGGGGCAGAAACTGACCTTGATCTTGGTCACTATGAACGTTTTATCGATGAAGATTTAAATCAATACTCCAATGTCACAACTGGTAAAATTTATAGTGAAGTGTTGCAAAAAGAACGGAATGGTGATTATTTAGGTGCGACGGTACAGGTTATTCCCCACATTACGGATGCACTGAAAGAAAAAATTACCCGGGCTGCTAAAACCACCGATTCAGACATTATCATCACTGAAATTGGTGGAACGGTTGGTGACATTGAATCACTGCCGTTTGTTGAAGCTATTCGACAAATGAAAGCTGACATGGGCCGGGACAATGTTTTATACATTCATGCCACATTAATCCCTTACTTACGGGCTGCTGGTGAAATGAAAACCAAACCAACACAGCATTCTGTTAATGAATTACGGGGAATGGGTGTTCAGCCTGATTTACTGGTGGTTCGTTCAGAAAAGCCGATTACACAAGAAATGCGGGATAAAATTGCCCTATTTTGTGATGTGGCACCAGAAGCTGTGATTGAATCATTGGATGTTGATACGTTATATCAGATCCCACTTAATCTCCAACAACAAAAAATGGATCAGATTGTCTTAAAACATTTTAAGATGACAGATGTTCCCGCGGCTGATATGAGTGAATGGCAGCAGCTATTACACCGTGTTCGTAATTTAAAAGGACAAGTTACCATTGCACTGGTTGGTAAATATGTTGCCTTACAAGACGCTTACATCTCAGTTACCGAAGCATTAAAACATGCTGGTTATTATTACAATCTCAACGTCAAAATCGTTAAATTTAATTCTGAAAAAGTAACGGAAGCAAATGTCGCTGACTTATTAGGTGATGTTGATGGTATTTTAGTGCCCGGTGGATTTGGCGACCGGGGGTTAGAAGGAAAAATTACTGCAATAAAATATGCCCGTGAAAATAACGTCCCATTTTTAGGCATTTGCTTAGGGATGCAAATGGCGTGCGTTGAATTTGCGCGGAATGTTGTCGGCCTTAAAGATGCTGGCTCAACAGAAACACATCCTGATGTTGCTGATCCAGTCATTTCATTAATGCCAGATCAAAATGCAGCAGAAAACTTAGGTGGTACTTTACGATTAGGCCTTTATCCTTGTGATTTGAAGCAAGGAACCGTGGCTGCTGCAGCTTATGATAACGTTGCCGAAATTGAAGAACGTCATCGTCACCGGTATGAGTTTAATAATCAATACCGGAAACAATTAGCAGATAAAGGGATGGTCTTTTCCGGTGTTTCTCCAGATCAGCGTTTAGTTGAAATCATTGAATTGCCGCAAAATGATTTCTTTGTGGCAGCACAGTACCACCCGGAGTTTTTATCGCGGCCTAACCGTCCAGAAGGGTTATACAAAGCGTTTATTCATGCTGCAAATCAATAATTTGTGCTTAAGCAGTGTCCTGATTTGATAAAAACAGGCACTGCTTTTTTGCTATCTGTTTTGTGGCTTATTCAAGCAAGTTCCTAACAATTAAAAATGGTTTAGTTTGGCACAGCGTTTTGTTGTATTATAATGAACATAGAAATCAATTCATCCTTCAATTGTGATTACAAAAAGATGCGCAACAGCGTTAGTTTTTTGTCCAGCAAACCGTAAAAATTGTCTAACCGATTGCGTTGGGGTATTGTAATTTGAAGTGACATTCTTTATCATTGAAATGATTATAATTAAAGTGAGGAAAGTAGCATATGAAAAAAATGAGGATCCAAGGTGGTAAGCCGCTATCCGGTACGGTGACGATCGGTGGCGCGAAAAATAGTACCGTTGCGTTGATCCCTGCATCGATCCTAGCTGATACACCGGTAACGCTGGACGGCGTACCTAAAATTCGGGATGTACATAATTTAATGTCAATCTTGAAGTCGATGCAGGTTTCGTCTACTTTTACCGCTGGCGTCCTCAAAATTGATCCCACTCACATTCAGCCGGTACCGTTACCCAATGGCCGCATTAAAAGCTTACGTGCTTCCTATTATTTTATGGGGGCATTATTAGGTAAATTCGGTGAGGCGATTGTGGGTCTGCCTGGCGGGGACGATATTGGTCCGCGGCCGATTGATCAGCACATTAAAGGTTTCGAAGCTTTAGGCGCACAGGTTACCAATGAACATGGGGCGATGTACATTAAAGCACCAGCTGGTGGTTTACATGGTGCGCGGATTTTTCTTGATATGGTGTCTGTTGGCGCCACCATTAATATTTTACTAGCTGCTGTTCGGGCTAAAGGTCGGACGATTATTGAAAATGCAGCTAAAGAACCAGAAATTATTGACTTAGCTACTTTTTTGAATAATATGGGTGCAAAAATTCGTGGTGTTGGGACGGATATTATCCGGATTACCGGAGTTGATCATCTAGTTGCCCATAATTCACACACAATTATCCCGGATCGAATTGAAGCCGGAACTTATTTGGCAATGGCGGCTGCAGTTGGTAATGGCGTCTTAGTTAAGAACATTATTCCTGAACATTTGGATGCCTTTTTAGCTAAATTAGAAGAGATGGGCGTGCAGTTGGATTATCACGAAGACAGTATTTATGTGCGCCCGTCCGATCATTTAAAGATGGTGCAGATTAAAACTGCCCCTTACCCTGGTTTTGCAACGGATTTGCAGCAGCCAATCACGCCTTTGATGTTAAAAGCGCGTGGCGAAGGGTTAATTATTGATACGATTTATCCTAAACGCGTCAAACATATTCCCGAATTAATTCGAATGGGCGCTAAGATCACCATTGAAAATGATGTGATTATTTTGCATCACGTGGATCAATTACTTGGTGCTGAAGTGTCAGCAGACGAAATCCGTGCTGGGGCTTGTTTAATGACCGCTGGTTTAATGGCAAAAGGGGAAACTGTGATCACCAATGTGGAGAATATTTTACGTGGTTATGATCAAGTGGTCGCTAAGCTCCGTCAGTTAGGGGCACGGGTTGAAATTATTGATGGTGTTGAACAGATTTCAATTAATTCCCAGCATTAATTTGCGGATTTAAGTTGCCACGGCTAGTTAATCTGGAAGCCGAATAATTCACGTTTGTGGATTATTCGGCTTTTATCCTTAATGGGACGAGATGTCGTTGCCGCTTAAAATGGGATTGCTAGTCATTAATTGTCTAGAATGGAGTGAGTCAATGAGCGATTTTTTGACCATGGGGGAATTGAAACATAAAACCCTTAAAGAAATTTATAAATATGCACGTCAATTTAAGATTTCATATTACAGTCAAATGAATAAAAAAGAATTGTCGTTGGCAGTTTTGCGAGCGCAGGCTAAAAAGCAAGGCTTTGTGTCCATGGCAGGTGTATTAGAAGTTGTCAGCGGTGAAGGCTTTGGTTTTTTACGTCCGATTAATTATGGCCCTTCTCAAGAAGATATCTACATTTCAGCTTCACAAATTCGTCGTTTCGAGTTACGGACTGGAGATCGAGTGGTTGGTCGTGCTCGGCCGCCTAAGGCCAATGAGCATTATTACGGGTTGATGCATGTTGATACAGTTAATGGTAAAGATCCAGAAACAGCCAAGCAGCGTCCACATTTTCCTGCTTTAACGGCACTTTATCCGCAAGAAAAAATGACATTGACAACGACACCTCAACGTTTAGCTCCGCGACTAATCGACCTTTTTGCGCCGGTTGGTTTTGGTCAGCGCGGGTTGATAGTGGCACCACCGAAAGCTGGGAAAACCAGTTTATTAAAGGCAGTAGCTAATGGCATTGCTCAAAATTATCCGGATGCTTATTTAATTGTGTTATTAATTGATGAACGACCAGAAGAAGTGACGGATATTGAGCGTTCAGTAAATGGTGAAGTGGTTTATTCTACTTTTGACCAGCAGCCAGCCAACCATACGCGAGTGGCAGAACTTGTTTTAGAGCGAGCTGAACGCTTAGTCGAAGGAAAACAAGATGTGGTGATTTTGTTAGATTCTATTACTCGGTTAACGCGGGCATATAATCTCACCACACCTTCTAGCGGCCGTACGCTGTCTGGTGGATTGGATCCGGCGGCGTTTTACCGGCCTAAACGTTTTTTTGGTGCGGCACGTAATATTGAAGAAGGGGGTAGTCTAACCATTTTGGCCACTGCACTAGTGGATACTGGCAGTCGAATGGATGATGTTATTTATGAAGAGTTTAAAGGTACTGGCAATTTAGAATTGCATTTGTCCCGGGAACTTTCTGAGCGGCGGATTTTTCCAGCACTTGACATCAAACAATCTGGTACTCGCAAAGAAGCATTATTGCTGGCAAAACCGGATTTAGATGTCCTTTGGCAGATTCGGCGTTCAATGCGTGGGGATGCCTTAGGTTACACCGAAGAATTATTACGACTTTTAAAGCGGACTAAAACGAATGCAGGATTTTTGCGGCAGCTTAAACGAAAGTTGGCACGAAATTCACAACACTAATTGCAAAATTAAAGTCACCATGTTATCCTTTATAAGTTGTATGACTAAATTATCTCTGTTTCGCAGACCAATAGTTTGCGGCAGCTTTTGCAAATCAAGTTGCTATACCTAGGCGGCTTGATCATGCAGCTATTGTGTATGATTCAGGGCAAAGGAGCGAAGAAACATGAAAAAAGGTATCCATCCAGATTACCATCCCGTTGTTTTCCGTGACTCACAGACTGGTTTCCAATTTTTATCTGGCTCAACCAAGACTTCTAACGAAACGGTTGAATGGGAAGACGGTAACACTTATCCATTAGTTTTAGTTGAAATTAGTTCGGATTCGCATCCATTCTACACCGGCAAGCAGAAATTCACGCAAGCCGATGGTGCGGTTGATCGGTTCAACAAAAAATATGGTTTTACTGATGCAAATAAAGCAGCAGACAAAAAATAACCAACGATTATGGTGGAGTTGTGGCAATTCAGTTTGTCATGACTCTTTTTTATTTTAATTAGATGAAGGGGTGACTAGTTTGAAAAATTGGCATTTTAGCGATTATTTACTGGTATTTGTTTTAGCTTCAATGATTATTTCATTAGGTTTGACGGTTAAAGCAATTTTAGCTACCAGCGGAGCAGCCCGGGAACAAGAATTATTTTTACTGTTAGAAATTATTTTAGGAATCGTCATTTTACTGCTTCCTCAAGGAGTTGCCTGGCTAGGTCACTTTGAATTGCCGGCTATTTTATATACGTTATTCATCGTTTTTATTTACGGTGCCGTGTATTTAGGCACGATTTACCACTTTTATAGTTTAGTACCACTGTGGGATAAATTACTGCATGTAGGTAGTGCCATGCTATTAGGGTGCCTAGGTTATGCACTATTTGGTCTTTTTACGCCGAAAAAACAATTACGGCAACTATCACCTTTTATGTTAAGTTTATTTGCGTTTACGTTTGGCTTAGCACTGGGCGTTTTCTGGGAATTTTATGAATTTACTTTCGATGGTTTATTAGGATTAAATATGCAGCGGTTTATGGTCGGCAATACGCTGCTACATGGCCGTGCCGCTTTGATGGATACCATGGGAGATTTATTTGCCGATGCGCTGGGAGCCTTAATCATTGTGATCATTGGCTATTGCGGGATTAAGCGTAATCCACGCTGGCTGGATAAATTCTTATTTCGTAAAAAATAAAGCGTGTGCCAGAAGCAATGCACTTTTGATTTTTAAAAATGCTAAACTTCATGGCTCACGCTATTTATTTTTTTGCCTTAATGGTTGTGTACTATACCAAACCCAAATTAAATTGACTAATTCTAAGAGTGCAGTGGCAAAGAAAACACCGCTATAGCCGAAGAAACCAGAAATGCTCGACCCGATTAACGGACCGGCTACTTGGCCGATGGACTGAAAGGATTGATTATAACTAAATAAGCGACCGGCGACGGTATGCGGCGCGTACTTAGCGAGCAGTGTTTGGACTGCTGGTAGTAAAGCGGCATCAGAAATGCCAACGACGATGCGCAAAAAAGCTAATTGCCAAACATTTTGAACAAAACCTTGGGGAAGGTAAATTAGCGTAGCCAAAAGCAGGCCTAACAATAAAATACGCTGAGTTCCGATATGATCCCCTAACTTACCAAATTGTGGTGCGGCGATCAAAGTCGCAATTCCAGGCAATGCTGCGACAATTCCGCTAATTAAAGGGACATTGCCTTGATTATGCATCAATTGGCGTACAAACAGACTAAGAATTGGACTGATTGAATTATTGGCTGCCATAATGATCATAGTAGTTACAAACATACCAATGATTAAATGTGGGTAAGGGAGCTGGTGCATGATCACGCCAACAGGTTGTTGCTGTTTTTTAGCTTGTGGCTGGAAAGTTTCGTGAACAAAAAATAAGCATAAAAAGAATCCAGCAGCCAACAAACTACCCGTAATTAAAAAAGTGACCCGGTACCCAAAAAGACCGGCGATGGTACCACCCAGTAATGGGCCAATCATCATCCCGGTTACACTACCAGTTGATAAAGTGCCCAGAGCTTGACCGCTTTTTGCACGGGGCGCTGAAGTGGCGATCAAGGCGTTGGCGTTACTAATAAAGCCAGAAAAAACGCCCTGCAATGTCCGTAGTGCAACCAGTTGATAAACGTTTGTGACAAACGCCATCGCTCCCATGACGATAGCCATACCAGCTGAGGCACGCAATAACATTAATTTGCGTCCTTTACGATCAGCTAACCGTCCCCACCAAGGTGAAATGACGGCTGTGACCAAGTAAGTTGCCGCATAAGTTAAGCCACTCCAAAAGTTTAATTGGATGTGGGAAAAATTGCCTAAAGTATCAATGTATAAGGACATAAATGGTAAAACTAGGCTGAAGCCCATCCCGGCCATGAAACAGCCAAACCAGAGCACGTATAAATTTTGCTGCCATTGTGGCCGTTTAGAAAGTGTTTTCGACAAATTTTCACCTTCTTTATTAATTCAAGTTAATTATATAGTAGCACGATTACTTAAAAGTGCCAGACTCGTTTTGCTACCGATTAATTTAATTGATGTGATATGATAAATAAACCAAGTCATTTACCTTAATGGTGAATTGACAAGCACCGAGTGGTTTGTCACACTTGAAATAAATTAAATGTCAGTTAGCTTAGGTCAGTTTAAAGAAAAGAGGGATTGGATGCTTTGGTTAATTTTAATTGTCATATTATTAGTTGCATTAGTCGTCATTGGCTACATTGGATTTTATAATGGCTTAGTCCGCAGCCGGAATTGGACGGATGAAGCTTGGAGTCAAATCGATGTTCAATTGAAGCGGCGTAATGATTTAATTCCTAATTTAGTTGAAACGGTTAAGGGTTACGCACAGCATGAACAAGCCACGCTTACACAAGTTATTGCTAAGCGTAATCAATTGACACAAGTTCCCAGCAGTGATCACCAACAGAAAATGGCAGCTTCAAATCAATTATCAGCGGCATTGAAAAGTATTTTTGCCTTATCAGAAAGTTATCCAGATTTAAAGGCGAATCAACAATTTGGACAACTAATGACTGAATTGACAACCACGGAAAATAAAATTGCTTATGCGCGCCAACTATATAATTCTAGTGCGGTAAACTACAATAATAAAATTCAAACTTTTCCGGGAAATGTCATTGCACCAGCACATAATTTCCAAAAAATTAATTATTTAGCAACGCCAGAAACAGAAAAACAAGCACCTAAAGTCTCGTTTTAATTTAAATTTTTTAGTAAAATCAAAGTGATGCGTGACTTTCACTTTGATTTTTATTTTTCAGTTTAAATTCCGCTGTCTTTAGTCGCTGTTCGTAGTACAATAATAGAAGTGTTGATGAATGGTTAATTGTGATTTGGAGTGGGATCATGAATGCTGATATTGTATACGTTCATTTAGAAACAGTTTCTAATTTAATATTGTCTTATGGTGTTAGCTTGCAAGATTTTGCTGGTGCTCTGCCCCGCGTCCCCAACCATTTATTGCTATTAACACCAGTAGATTTAGATGATGAAGTTGATCCACATACTGGTTTTAATGTGATTTCAGGCTCGCCGGCGGTTGCAGCTTATTTAACGGATTCCCACATTACCACTCGTAAGTGGATTGATTTTGCACATGCGCCTTATCTAGATGAAGTGACACCTAATGAGGTTGCCCAATTGCTTTATTTGGGGCATGCTTATACACATTTGGCCTCACCATTTTATTATAAATTACAAAATGATTATGTTTATTTAGATTTGCCGGATGGGACTGTGAAAACTTATTACCGCCATTTAAATCAATTTTATGTGGTTTTGAACCGCAGCTTAAAGCGCCATTTGCAAGAAAAATACCCCGATTTACGTTTCTTGTTCCGGCGGCGTTCGTTAATCCAAAATGTTGACCCAGCTATACTGCGGCAGCTAGAGCCATTATTCATTGACGGTGCGTTATTATCTTTTGAACATGTGGATATTCGTCAACGGCAGATTCACATTCCAATTTGGTATTTGAATAGTCATTTCAAAATTATGAACGATGATTGGCAAAATACAGATCAAGAACAAGTGGCAGAATTAATTTATGATCATGATCAGAAAAAATGGCGTTTAAACATTCTTAAGCCAGCGGCATTTAATCATTAGCTGGTGTTGCGCTTAATGGAATAGGAGGGCGCGTATGCAAATTTATCTACTTTATGGCGGCCAAAATGCGGAACATCATTTGTCGCTAGCTTCAGCTTTTGCAGTGATTCGCGCAATTTATTTTAAATTTTATTCAGTTTGCCCCATTTACATTACTAAAACTGGACAATGGTTAAAAGGTGCTACGCTACATGCGCCTTTAGCTACTGCTGCTCAGTTACGTTTGCAGGCTGGCAAAACCGCAACCTTTCAGGACCATGTAGCAACCGGGATTCCGATTCAACCAGGTGATTTAGCAGTTGATAATAGTGTGGTGTTTCCGTTGATGCACGGGCGAAATGCTGAAGATGGCACCATTCAAGGATTATTGCAATCGTTAGGGATTCCTTACATCGGTGACGGTGTTTTAGCCAGTGCAGTTGGTATGGATAAAATTGTTAGTAAAATGTTGTTTCAACAAACTGGGATCCCTCAAGCCCCTTATGTCCCCATATTAAAAGGTCAGTGGCAACAAGATAGTGAACGGCTTCTCAGTCGTTGTGAAGGCTCATTGCTTTACCCGATGTACGTTAAACCAGCCAATCTAGGCTCTAGTTTAGGTGTGCGACGTGTCGATAATCGCGCAACGCTTATCTCAGCTGTTGAGAATGCATTTGCTTTTGCTGGTCGTATCTTAGTTGAACAAGGTATTGTTGCGCGAGAAATTGAACTGGGCCTGCTGGGAGACGAAAAGCTGCAGTTTACGATTCCTGGTGAAGTGTTGGACCGGCAACGATTAAATCAGCGGACTGATGCAGCAACGCGTCAGCAGCAACGGTTAAAAATACCGGCGCAAATCACTGCCACTGCCTTAGCTAAAATGAAGCAGTATGCCCGAAAGGCTTATGCGATTATGGATGGGGCTGGTTTAGCACGGTGCGATTTCTTTTTAACGGCTAACGATGATGTTTTGCTGAATGAAATCAATACTATGCCAGTATTCGATCAATATGCGATGTATCCGCAATTATGGCAAAAGATGGGGTTAAGTAGTGGCGATTTAATTGATGAGTTAGTTAAATTGGCCCGCAAACGGTTTAAACGCCAGCAACAGCAAACAGCACAAGCTTAAGTGGTTGTCGCGTTTGTGATGTTCCGTTATGATAGGCGTATAACAAATCTTTGACTATTTTAATCAGTTTAAATCTAATATAGGAGCTTTTATCGATGAAAATGCAACTTGCAGAAATTGCACGTGCAGTCTCTGCGGAAAATGATTATCAACGTTGGCAGAATGTTGAAGTAACCAGCGTTGCTTTTGATTCACGCCGGTTAACTAACGGTGCGTTATTTGTTCCATTAGAAGCTGCAAATGACGGACACGATTACATTGGCAATGCACAGCAAAATGGGGCCGTTGCTGCTTTTTGGAAACTAGGCCATCCAGGTAAACCCACTGATTTTCCAATTTTAGAAGTCCGGGATCCATTGCAAGCTTTGCAAGCATTAGCAAAGTATTACTTAAATAAAGTGGACCCTAAGGTAATTGCCATTACTGGTAGTGATGGTAAAACCACGACTAAAGATATGACGGCTGCAATTTTAGCGCCGCACACTAATGTGGTTAAAACCCATGGAAACTTTAATAATGGGATTGGCGTGCCCATCACCTTATTAAATATGAGTACGAATACCGAAACGGTTGTATTAGAAATGGGAATGGATCGTCCAGGGCAGTTAGATTTTTTGAGCCGGCTAGTTGAGCCAGACATTGCGTTAATTACCATGATTGGTGAAGCGCACATTGAATTTTTTGGCAGTCGGGCAAAAATTGCTGACGCTAAAATGGAAATTACGAATGGCTTAAAAGAAGACGGTGTTTTAATTTATAATGGTGATGAGCCACTATTGCGGGAACGCGTCAGCCAAATTGACCAGCAGACACTGACATTTGGTCACCAACCAACCAATGATGTGTATCCAACAGCGATCACAACGGATAGTCGCCAAGTTGATTTTAAGCTAAAACAATTCCCTGAAGTGCAGTTTCATTTACCGATGTTAGGTACTTATAATGTGAATAATGCAATGGCTGCCATTAGTATTGGTCGTTTATTCCATGTGCAACCACAACAAATGCAAACTGCATTGGCACAAATGCAGCTTACAAAAAACAGAACGCAGTGGGTGACTGGTGCGTGTGGTGAGCAGATTTTAAGTGATGTTTATAATGCTAATCCTACTGCAATGTTAGCTGTCTTACGGGCTTTTTCGGTTGTACCAACCAAGGGACGGCACATTGTGGTGTTAGGCGACATGCTTGAATTAGGGGAACAGGCCGCTAAATTACATGCTGACATCGCTGCTGCAATTGATCCTAACTTAATTGATGAAGTGTATCTGTTAGGAGAACAAATGCAGCATCTTGCCAAACGCTTAACAACTGAAACCAAGATGACAAAACAAGTGCATTATTATCCTTTAGCCCAAAAAGCAAAGCTGATTCAAGCTTTAGTGGCTGATGTGACGGCTGATGACGTTATCTTACTTAAGGCAAGCAATGGCATTCATCTTGACCAAGTTTTACGGGCGTTACAAAAACCGACCGCTTAATTGAATAAAGTAGTGACTGGCTAATTCTTTTCATTAACATAAGTTGTGAAAAGGATTAGCTTTTTTACTTAAGTGGTCTGATTAAATTAGGATTATAAAAAGGATTTCATGAAAATGAATAAGCAGAAAAATTTGTTTTTACCTATTGTTCGTGATAACATAGTAAAGATACAAATTTGACCGCATATATTTTTGCAAGGCAGACGCGAATGGGATCGGGAACTGTTTTGCAAATTGTGTTTAACAGCCCCGAGGAGGAAACTAGTTGAAATTTACAGATTTAAATTTAGATTCAGATTTATTAAAGGCGATTCGCCGTCAAGGTTTTGAAGAAGCGACGCCTATTCAAGCAGAAACGATTCCTTTAGCTTTAAATGGTGACGATGTAATCGGCCAGGCACAAACTGGTACGGGTAAAACAGCAGCTTTTGGGTTATCCATTTTACAGCGGATTGATCAAGACAATCCCAATGTGCAGGCTTTGATTATTTCACCTACTCGCGAACTAGCCATTCAAACGCAAGAAGAACTTTATCGTTTAGGACAGGATAAAAAAGCCAAAGTACAAGTGGTCTATGGTGGTGCTGATATTGGCCGGCAGATCCGGGCTTTAAAGGCACATCCACAAATTGTTGTGGGAACGCCAGGCCGGTTGCAAGATCACATTAATCGGCGAACATTAAAATTAGCACACGTCCAAACTTTAGTGCTGGATGAAGCCGACGAAATGTTGGACATGGGCTTTTTAGATGATATTGAAAAAATCATTAAACAATTACCTGAACAACGGCAGACACTATTATTTTCCGCTACCATTCCCGCAGCGATCCGTAAAATTGCGGATCAGTTCATGCACGATCCCAAAATGGTTCGGATTAAAGCTAAAGAATTAACGGCGGATTTATTGGATCAATATTTCGTTCAAACAAAAGAGTTCGAAAAATTCAATGTGATGACCCGTTTGTTTGATGTTCAAAATCCTGAGTTGACTATCGTGTTTGGTCGGACTAAACGGCGGGTTGACGAATTATCAAAAGGCTTACGTGCGCGCGGGTACAACGCAGAGGGCATTCATGGTGACCTATCACAACAGAAACGAATGACGGTTTTAAAGTCATTTAAGGCTGGTAAATTAGATATTCTGGTCGCAACTGACGTAGCGGCTCGGGGATTAGATATTTCCGGTGTCACCCATGTTTATAATTATGATGTCCCCCAAGACCCAGATAGTTATGTCCATCGGGTTGGCCGGACCGCGCGTGCTGGGCATAAAGGCACGTCAATCACGTTTGTTACGCCAAACGAAATGGGCTACTTGCGGACAATTGAGAAATTGACACGCTTACGGATGCAACCTTTAAAGGCGCCAAGTGCAAAAGAAGCCTTTCAAGGACAGTTGTCATCTGCTACTAGTTCAATTCATGAATTAATTGATGGTGAAAACTTAACTAAGTATGAAGCTCAGGGCGAACAATTATTAGATGATTATACGCCACTACAGCTTGCTGCCGCATTACTGAAAACCATTAGTAAAGATGATGCAGCTGAAGTTCCCGTTAAAATCACGCCTGAGCGGCCTTTGCCACGGCGTAATGGTGGTCATCACAACGGTGGCCATCATCGCAATGGCGGTGGCTACCGTGGTAATCGGCGCTACGACCATAATCGTCATGGTGGCCATAGTCGTAGTCGCGGTCGCGAAAACCGTTATGATCGTAAAAAGCGTTTTTCCCATAAGAAGGGCAACCAAAATTACAGTGTTCGTAGCCACGGATAAATTAATTTAATGCGATTAAGAATCTCGTTCACAATTGAAACGAGGTTCTTTTTTTATGGCAAAAAATAAGTTGCAACACACCAACATTGTGCCGAATATACTTAATAGACGACGGATAAAAGATTAGGTGCTATCCTGAAAAAGAAAGCGGGATCATGTGGCAATGTTAGTTTTATGAAAATGCATGGTGTTGCTGAAAAGTAATGATGTAGGAGTGAGGTCAGTGCTAACTGTTAAGCAAATTGATGTTTACATTGGGAGAAAACAAATCATCAAGCAGGTGTCGTTTCAGGTTAAACCAGGAGAGATTGTAGGTTTAGTGGGTCCAAATGGTGCTGGTAAGACGACGATTATGAAGACCATTTTAGGACTGACTAAATTCAATGGCAAGATTACCGTGAATCAGCAAGCCATTACGGAAAATCATCATGCGCCGTTAGCTAAGGTGGGTGCTTTAATTGAACATCCAGCAATTTATCCTTTTTTGACCGGGTTGCAAAATTTACAATTATACAGTCAGGATCCTACTGATATGCGGCAATTGGTAACATTATTGCAAATGGATGCTTATATTAATACGAAAGCAAAAGGCTATTCGTTAGGAATGAAACAGAAGTTAGGCATTGCGATTGCGTTATTGAACCAACCAGATTTAGTGATTTTAGATGAGCCGATGAACGGTTTGGACGTGGAAGCGACAATCTCGATTCGTAAAATCATTAAACAGTATGCTGAACGAGGGACTGCTTTTTTGATTTCTAGTCACGTTTTAAGTGAATTGCAAAAGGTAATGACCCAAGTGATCTTGATTAATCACGGTAGCATGATTGTCAATCAAAATGTGGCCGCCTTTAACCAGCGGGCTCAAAAACAATATCAGCTGAATACGGTTGCCAATGCAGCAACGACTAAACTATTACAGGCGCACCAACTGACTTTTTCTAAAACTAAAACTGGATTTTTGGTGCCCCGGGAGGAAATTTTTGCCATACAGGATTTATTGGCGGCACAGCAGATTCATTTAAAAATGCTAGCGCCAGTGCAGCTTAATTTTGAACAGATTATTGTTGATCTTTTGGAACGACAACGGGGGCGGGAACATGAAAAAACGCTTAGCTGAAGAAATTTTCAAATTTCGCCACCAACCGGTAGCTTTGTATGGAACTTTAGCATTTGTTATCTTATTAATTTACACTGGCTTAAACGAAGGCGCAACGCCGCAGATGCTTGCACTGGGCTTTGGCACGAATCAATGGCTAGCTTTAGTTTTATTTGCATTGAGTTCGTCAATTTTTGCGATGGAATATCAACACGGGACGATTTTGATGTTGGTGTACAAAAGTTCAAGTCGTTTATCCCTTTATCTGGCTAAATTTTTAGTGGTTTTTCTTTATAGCGTTTTGTTAGCGGGAGTCAGCTTAGTCGTGACCTTTGGGTTAAAAATCATTTTAATCGGGGGTAAGTACAGCTGGGTAATGCCAATTAATGGGCACCAATCCTTGCTGACCGCGTTATTGCTAAATTTAGCTGGCACCTTAATTTATGGATTATTCATAATTAGTTTGGCGTTTATGTTGCTGATGCTAGTTAAACTTAATGTAGCAGTGGTAGGCATCGGTTTTGCGATTGGTTTTATCGGGACGTCACTTTCGCGGGCGTTTATTGGTGCTTTTCCGCAGTTAAGCGGAATTGCCAAGTGGAATCCGCTTAACATGATTTTTGTCAGTCAACAGTTAGCTGATCCCAAGTATGCCCGCTTATCGCTGTTGAGTAATTCGCAAATTATCCTGGCGACAATCCTTTATGCGTTGCTGTTTATGGTGATTGGTTTTAATTTGTTTAAGCGGCGGCGCGTTTAATGACAAAGGAGGGGAAGGTAAATGGCAGCAAGTCTTTATCAAGAATTTTATAAACTAGCTCACCGGAAAGTGATCTGGATTGCGCCAATCATTTTGTTAGGCTTAATGGTGCTGGCCGGGTATACCGTTGGCTATGGGGAAAGTAAGCTATTAACGGCATTGTCTTATGATTCGCATGATTGGATTATGTTTATTTTGGTGATTGTTGGGGCCACATTTTTTTCGATGGAATTTCAAAATAATGCCATTTTAACGTTACTATATAAAGCTTCCAGCAAGCTTTATGTTTACCTATCAAAATTAATTGTGTTGTTGGTCTATAATCTTTTTCTACACGGCTTAGCGCTGATTTTAACCGTGGTACTACGGTGGCTGCCGTTAAATAAACCTGTTGCTTGGACGACACTTTATCAATACCACCAGCCACTGTGGGAAAACATGCTAAAGGCTAGTGCGCTTGATTTAATCACCACCACATTGGTTATTAGTATTATTTTTCTATTATCTTGTTTAATTAACAATAATGCAGTGGTGGTGAGCGTCACCTTTTTACTAATTTTTATGGGCCAGTTTCTTTCCAGCAGTATTTTATTGGCAGGTAATCTATTTTCGTTAAATTTATTACCGCTAGTAAAATGGAATCCATTTAATATGCTGAATTTAACCGCGCAATACGTCAATTACATTACGTACCATGCAACTAGTCATTTAGAAACTGGGCAATTGCTGAATGGGGCGTTGCTATACGCGATAGGCTTCTTTATTTTGGGTTATTTGGTTTTTCGGAAGAAAAGATTTTAAGGGCCAGTATGGTTCCCCAGTTCAAACTAATAGAAAATTAAATTTGGCTGGGCACCCGTATTTGTTTGTGGTTTCACTTTTGCAATTACTGATTAAATTAAATTATTACCTGTTACAGTGGCAATCAGATTCACGCCCATCAATTTGTCGTTTAGATTGTGAAGCGTTATACTTAAGACATAACCTAAATAAGGAAGTGGCTAACAATGCAAAACAGAGTCCAAGGATCATGTACAACAGTTTTAGTCGGTAAAAATGCCTCCATTGATGGTTCTACGATTATTTCGCGAAACGATGATGGTCATGAAGCACTAGACCCTCAACGCTTTGACATTGTTAAACCAGAAGATCAACCACGCCATTATCAGTCAGTTCTTAGTGGGGTTAAAATTAAATTGCCAGATAACCCGCTAACTTATTCTTCAACGCCAAATGCCGTTTTAACAAGCGGGATTTGGCCGGCCGCTGGAATTAACAGTGAAAATATTGCGATGTCAGCGACAGAAACCATTACCACTAATTCACAAACTTTAGGTATTGATCCGCTTGAAGCTGGTGGAATCGGTGAAGAAGACTTAGTGACTTTAGTGTTGCCTTACATTCATAGCGCTAAGGAAGGGGTGCAGCGCCTAGGGGCTTTATTAGAAAAATATGGTACTTATGAACCTAACGGGATTGCATTTTCGGATAAAGATGAAGTTTGGTGGTTAGAAACTATCGGTGGCCACCACTGGGCTGCGGTACGAATCCCAGACGATGCTTACGTTGTAGCACCTAATCGGCGAAACATTGATCAATTTGACTTTGAATCTGAAGAAACATTGTGTTCAACAGATTTAAAAGAGCTTATTGAAACGTATCATTTAAATCCAGATCACGATGGCTATAATTTGCGGCATATTTTTGGTACTGCTTCCATTAAGGATACGGTTTATAATAATCCGCGGACTTGGTACGGTCAGCAATACTTCAATCCAGAAATTAAGCATGAGCCAATGGAACAAGATTTACCATTTATTTGCCGGGCTAACCGTAAAATTTCGATTGAAGATGTTAAATTTGTTTTGAGTGCACATTTTGAAAATACTAAGTATGATCCTTATGGTAATGGCACAGAAGTTGAAAAAACACTGTTCCGCCCAATTGGGATTAACCGGAACCATAACGTTCATATTTTACAAATTCGTAATGACGTTCCTGCAGAGATTGCGGGAATCCACTGGCTAGCTTATGGTGCGAACACCTTTAATGCAGTTGTACCATTTTATGCTAATGTGCTTGACACCCCAAGCTGCTATAAGGATGCGACTGGCACCTTTGATTTAAACAATATGTACTGGTTAAGTTGCACAACGGCATTGTTAGGGGATACAGACTATAATTTATACGTTGATTTGAAGAACACTTTTGAACTTGAAACCATGGCTGTTTTCCATAAGATTCAGCACGAAACAGACAAAGCAGTTGCTGGGCAGCAAGATGTGCACCAATTCTTGCAGGCAGCCAATGAGAAGTTAGCTAAAGAAGCTTTACAGTGGCAGACTAAGCTATTAGGTGACATGGTCGTTTTAGGCTCTGCTAACATGAAGTTGCGCTACAACTTAAATGATTAACCGTTTGGATGATTAGTTGTTAAATTAAGAGTTGAATCGGCACCAGAAAGATGAGCATGACTGGCAGATTGTGAGTTGTGCTGAGCTTCTGGTGTCTTTTCATTTTAAATTTTACATTCGTTTGATGGCTATTTTAGTTGTTAATGGGTTATAGTGAAATGTGTAAAGCCATGATAATTAAAGGAGAGATAGCATGAAGTACGATTTTGAACACACCAATGGCACGAGATATGGTACAGGCTCTGGCAAGTGGCAAGCCATTGAAGATACTTTACATAGTCGGCCACAAGACATCGTTCCGTTGTCTGTTGCCGATATGGAGTTTAAAACGGCACCGGAAATTGTGAATGGGGTAAAAGATGCACTGGAAAATACAGTACTAGGGTATTATCAACCAACACCGGCGTATTACAAGGCAGTTGGGGATTGGATGAAAAACCGCCATCATTGGCAAATTAAGCCAGAATGGATTGTTAACACAGACGGCATCGTCCGGGCTTTTCATGTTGCAGTCCGCGCTTATACAAAGCCTGGTGAAGGAGTTATTTTGATGACGCCAGTTTATTATCCAATGTACCATGCCATTCAATATAATCAGCGCCAATTAGTTGAAAATCCGTTGATTGATGCTGGCGATCATTATGAAATTGATTGGGCTGATTTTGAACAAAAATGTCAAGATCCTAACGTGACGATGTTTTTGATGTGCAGTCCGCATAATCCCGGGTCACGTCTATGGACAAAAGCAGAACAAGAAAAAATTTTTGCCATTTGCCAAGCCAACCATGTGTTAGTGGTTGTGGATGAAATTCATAATGATTTAGTGATGCCGGGACACCAGCATGTGATGTTCCCGACCATTTCAAAAGCAGCAGAGCAAAATTGTGTTGTGATGACTGCACCGTCGAAAACGTTTAATTTAGCTGGTTTCCAGACTTCTAATATTATTATTCCAAATGAAAACTTGCGGCAGCAGTTTTTGGCTATTTTGTATCAAGGGACACCAGGACCAAATTGCAATTATTTAGGGTATAAAGCTTGTTATTACGCTTATACGCAAGGAGCTGCTTGGTTAGATCAATGCCTCCAAGTCATTCAACATAATTACCAGCTAGTCGCTGATTTTATGCAGCAGAATTTCCCGCAAATCAAAGTGTTTAAGCTGGAAGCGTCCTATTTACTGTGGATGAACTGGAATGGTTTAAATTTGGATTATAAAGAATTACAGCGAATTAACCAACAAGAGGCTAAATTATTTTTCGATGAAGGTGCAATGTTTGGTAAAGCAGCGCAAGGCTTTGAACGTTGGAATTTAGCTGAACCAACGCACTATGTTGAAGAAGCATTACAACGGATGAAACAAGCTTATGCTAAATATGTTGATTAGATGCAATGACTGAAATCAAAAAAACAGCTAACTCAGGTTTAATAAAACTGTGAGTTAGCTGTCTTTTTGTAATTGATTTAAACTAATAATAGTGGGTTAATCCCAAGTCTGAACAGCATCAACGTAAGCATTTGGCTTATGGCCAGCATGCCAAGCAAAATCTTTATACCAAAGGCTTCGCTGGCCTTTATCAAGTTGCTTGATCGTTGCCATGTCCTCAGTCGTCAGTGTGAAATCATTGATTTGACTATTCGCAACAATACGTTCAACATGGGTAGATTTAGGAATGGTAATGACACCCATTTGCTTATCGAAGCGAAGAATGATTTGAGCAACAGATTTGTTATATTTAGTTGCCAGCTTTTTGATGGTAGGGTTGCTCAATGCTTCGCCACCACCTAATGGTGACCAAGCTTCCATCTGGATCCCTTTAAGATTCATGTAGGATAAAATGTCTTTTTCTTGGTTAATCGGATTAAATTCCATTTGGTTAATAGCCGGTGTGATATCACTATGAGCTAGTAAAGTTTTTGTATGTTCGATATCAAAATTAGAAATGCCAATGGCCCGAACTCTGCCATCACGGTAGAGTTTTTCTAATGCTTTCCAAGTGTCGATGTACTTGTTATCCACTGGCCAGTGAATCAGGTAAAGATCAAGGTAAGAAAGCTGTAATTTTTGCAATGTTTTTTCAAAATTACGTAAGGTGCTGTCATACCCTTGATCGCCATTAAAAACTTTTGTTGTGATAAAGAGATCTTTACGGTTTAAGCCATTTTCTAAGATACCGCGTTTAATACCAGCGCCAACACCGGCTTGATTACCATACTGCTTAGCAGTGTCAATCAGCCGATAACCATGTTTAATGGCTTGTGCAACAGATTCTTCTGCTTGTTCATTAGCGGTTTTCCAAACGCCTAAACCTAATTTGGGCATTAAGACACCATTGTTAAGCTTAGTCGTTTCTTGTAAAATGCTATTTGCCAATTTGCTCACCCTTTATTAATAAATTAGTCAGTCTAATGCTGACTAGCCTACATTTAGTTTAACACGATTCAAGTCTAATCGGGATTACTTGGCTTCGTAGATAGCTAGTTTGCCTTGAACAATTTGTTCACACAAATCAGGGTAACTGATACCAGCTGCAGCTGCTTCCTGAGGTAATAAGGAAAGTGGTGTCATGCCAGGTAGTGAATTACCCTCAATGACATAGATGCCATTGTCATTCCAGAAAAAGTCGATCCGGCCATAATTGATTAAGCCTAGTACGGACATGGTTTCAACAGCAATGGCTTGCATTTTCCGGTGAACATCATCTGGAATATCTGGTGGTGTTTGAAAGCCAGTTTGGTTTTCTTGAAATTTGTGTTCAAAATCATACCAGCCATCTTTGACAATAATTTCGATTGCAGGCATCGCGATTCCATTAACGACACCTAAAGAAAATTCTCGGCCTTTGATGTATTCTTCAATGACTACTTCATCGTCAAAACGAAAAGCATCAGGTAACGCTGTTTCGAGTTCTTTTTGATTGTGGACGATCTGCATCCCAATACTAGAGCCACCATTTGAAGGTTTAACCACCGCCGGGAAGTCAAAAGGCAGTTGTGGCGTGGTTTTACCTTGTTTGACTGCTACATAACCAGCAGTTTTAATCTGATTATGTAACAATAATTCTTTCGAGATTTTTTTATCCATGGTGACACCAGAAGCTAAAGGCCCGCTTCCTGTATAGCGGATATCAAAAAGATCAAAAACAGCTTGTACTTTCCCGTTTTCACCATCTTCGCCGTGTAAAGCTAAGAAAACCATGTCAGCTGCCCGGCAAATTTTGAGTACATTTTTGCCAAATAAGCCTTTAGTGCCATCTTTTCTCAGGGCATTGATAGTTTGATCGGTTAAAATTTCATCACTAATGGCATAGCCAAGTGACTTTGTTGTTGCGGCGTCCCGCTGAAAAACTTCATCGACGGTTTTAACATCATGTAAATCATCACCTAAGAACAGATCGATTAACACAGCTGCGTGGCCTTTTTCCCGCAGTGCGTTAGTAATCATGGCACCCGATGACAACGAAACATTACGTTCTGGGCTGCGTCCACCCGCGAGTACAACAATTTTCATAATTAAGCCTCCGTATTATATTGAACCTAAAGTTTACCACAAAAACGCAGCAAGCGGTAGTTGCAAGCGCTTATTTGTTAAAATTTGACATTCACTGTGTTTTGTTTTATTTCTGGCACAGTTTCATGCAGGGGTGCTTAAAATTTGCTAAAATAAAAGTGTGGTATTGTCTAAGTAACAGCTGCTATTATTTTAACAAAACAAATGAGCTAAAAACAATTTTATACTAAGCTTTAATTTGAAGGAGGGAGTAATGCATCAGTGATTTATGGTGTGGGAATTGATATTACAGATATTGCGCGGATTAAAGCTGCGCAAAAGCGAAATTCACGTTTTAAACGGCGAATTTTAACTCAGGCTGAGTTGGCAGTTTATGAAACTTTAACCGCAAAGCGGCAAGCTGAATATTTAGCAGGGCGTTTTTCAGTTAAAGAATCTTTTAGTAAAGCGTTAGGAACAGGTTTTCGCAATCTCAGTTTTTTAGAGATTGAAGTTTTAGATAATGCCAACGGACAACCACTTGCCACAAAAAGCCCTTTTTCTGGTCGAGTGCTGATTTCAATTTCACACACCAAAACGTTGGTTATGACAGAAGTTATTTTAGAAAGAAGAATGAACGAATGATTAGTGGGACACATCGCCCAGCACAAATAATCATTGATCGCCAAGCCATTAAAACAAACATTCAAACAGCTATTGCCCATTTACCAGCGCATACTGAGTTGTGGGCAGTAGTTAAGGCCAACGCTTACGGTCATGGATTGCTGCAAGTAGCAGCAACGGCTAGTCATGCGGGCGCCACTGGCTTTTGTGTTGCCATTTTGGATGAAGCATTGGCATTACGCCAAGCTGGTTTTACGGAACCGATTTTAGTTTTAGGTATCACTAGTCCAGAATATGCCAGTCTGGCTGCTACTCAAACAATTTCGTTAACTGTGGGTTCGCAAGCCTGGTTGACGGCAGCTTTAGCGCAATTAGCTAAAGCTCCTGCTGCAAATCCCCTAAAAATTCATTTTGCTGTTGACAGCGGGATGGGGCGAATTGGGTTTCGTGAACCAACAGCGCTAGCAATGGCGGAAAAAATGGTTCGGCAACATTCGCAACTTGAGTTAACTGGCTTGTATACTCACTTTGCCACAGCTGATGAAGCAGATTCAGCCTATTTTAAACAACAAGTACACCACTTTAAGCAATTTAAAAAGGCTTTAAAAACGTTGCCGCGTTATGTGCATGTTGCCAATTCTGCTACTAGTTTATGGCACCAAGCTTGTGCTGGTAATTTAGTCCGACTTGGCGTTGCCTTATACGGTCTGAATCCTTCTGGTAGTGATCAAGCACTACCTTACCCGCTGCAACCAGCACTGAATTTAGAAACAGAATTAGTATTTGTTAAACAAGTGACAGCTGGGAGTAAAATTGGCTATGGTGCAACTTATCAAGCAAGTCAAACAGAATGGATTGGAACGGTGCCTTTAGGCTATGCAGATGGCTGGCAGCGGCGGTTGCAAGGCTTTCATGTACTGGTAGCAGGTCAATTTTGTGAAATTGTTGGCCGCATTTGTATGGATCAATTTATGATTCGCTTGCCCCAAAAATTTCCGGTGGGCACAAAAGTGACGTTGATCGGGCAAAATGGTGGCCAAACAATAAGTTTACAAGACGTGGCTAATTTTGCTAAGACGATTCATTATGAAATTGCTTGTAACTTCACTGATCGTTTACCACGTGTTTATTTGCCGGAAAACTAATCACTACCCAAATTGTCTTTTATTTCACGAGTTAGCGTGGTATTATGATAGGGATAATATCTTGTATTGATGAGCTTATGGGGGTCATAGCAGTGAAAATGAAAACAAAGCAGCGCTTAGCAGCAACTTGTGATCAATCGACATTGGCCAAGGTTGATTTGTTTTGTGATTATTATGGAATCAGTGAAAATGACTTAGCAGATGATGCCACAATCGCTTTTCTTAAAGCACACCAATCAAAGTTAGATACACTTGCACATGGATATGTGGAGATGGCATCTTTAAATACAGAAATTGCTGCTGAATTCTGCAATTGTGAAGAAGAGGCCGCACTCCACATCCGTTAATTTAACGGGGATCAGTTAGGAGGCGTCTATTGGAGCCAGTTGTTAAGCGTGGTGATATTTTTTTTGCCGATCTTTCACCGGTAGTGGGGTCTGAACAAGGTGGCATGCGGCCCGTACTGGTTATACAAAATAATATCGGCAATCATTACAGCCCAACAGTTATTGTTGCGGCAATCACTGCCAAAATTCAGAAACCAAAAATGCCGACCCATGTTGGCATTAAAGCACGTCAGACTGGAATTGAAAAAGATTCCGTCATTTTGTTAGAGCAGATTCGAACGATTGATAAACAACGTTTACGGGATAAAGTAACTCATTTGAGTGATGCTGTGATGGCTCATGTTGGGGAAGCTTTAGCCGTCAGTGTTGGACTTAAAAATTTATAAAGATCCCATTTATTATTGCTTGTACATATATTCTTGCAATTATTGTCAACATTAAAAACGTGTCGTCGGCTGTAACCTGACGACACGTTTTATATAGTGTACTTTATTCAGTTCGTAAATCTTCGACTACTGGAACCAAAAAACCTTTTCGTTGTAGATGGTCGATTATTTTTTGTAGCATTTCCGGTGTAACGCTAGTTGGTAATGTGATTAAAATTTGCTGTTTTTGCTGTTGTGTTAAATTAAATGTCATGCAGTTTATAATGGTTGTGTAGCGGGAAATTAATTTCGTTAGACTAGGTAATGTTTCTTGTGTCTGTGTCGCCGTAATGTTTAGGACGAAACCACCCCGATTGATGTTCCAAGATTGTGCCAAAAATGTCATGAGATGGTTGTGGGTTAAAATACCATAAAAATAATTTTGTTGATCTAACACTGCAATATAGGGTAAATCTTTAATGGTAAAAAAGACTTTAAAAAAAGGTGCGTCTAACGGAATAAACTTAGTTGCGTTCTTCAAAAGGTGGGTGACAGGGATATCCATAGCTCCGCCACGTGCTTTGTGCCGGTACAGATGTAATTTATAAATATTACCGCGGAATATTTGCCCAGAACGATCAAGAATTGGCACACAGCGGTAACCGGTGTCTTCTAAAATGGTTAAAGCTTGAGCTAATGTGGTGGATTCTTTAACCGTTGTCAATTGAGCTTTAGGTTGGATAAGCGATTTTAAAAGCATAATTTCCTCCAGATTAAATCATTCTCATTTATACGCATCTTATCATAACCTATTTTACTAGTACTGGGGAATACCATGATGAGAAAATGTTAATTTTATTGGCTGAAAATTTTATGAAAGATATCTTTAAGGAAAGCAGGAATGGCATGCGAAACGAAATGATGCGGCGACCAATTATTAAACCAGCAGTATTAGAATTTTTGCGGCATAAAACACCACCATTACCCGGTCAGCTTGGTGCGCTTGAGAAACAAGCACACGAAAAAGGCATTCCAATCATTCCTCACGAAACGGTAACCTTTATGCAGACGCTATTTAATTTAAAGCAGCCGCGCATGGTGTTGGAAATTGGAACTGCAATTGGCTTTTCAGCTAGTCTATTTGCAACTTGTATGGGACCGACTGGCCGGGTGGTCACCATTGATCGTTATCCGTTAATGGTGTCCCGGGCACAACAAAACATCAAAACCTTAGGCCTAAAGAAGCAAATTAAAATTATTGCTGGGGATGCGGCGACAGTTCTACCAACTTTAAACTTACAATGTGATTTTATTTTTATGGATAGCGCCAAGGCAAAGTATTTGGCTTTTTTACCAGACTGTTTACGTTTATTAAAAACAGATGGCGTTTTATTAATTGATGATATTTTCCAGGGTGGAACCATTTTACAGCCAGAAAATTGTATTCCAAGACGAAACCGCGCGATTCATCGTAACTTAAATGCATTATTAGAACATGTTTTTAACGCGACTACGCTAAGTGCAACCATTTTGCCTTTAGGCGATGGCATTCTAATGATTACGAAGCAGCAAACTGACTAACTATAATAAAAAACGTGCGCCAGACAATTACCCAATGACATGTTTACCTACTGCTTAATTGCGGTAGAGAACTAAATGAATGAGTAGTGCCTGTACGCACGTTTTACTATTTATTAAAAAACGATGACTGGTGTGCCCGTGGTAACAGCGTTATAGAGCTTGGCCATAGTACTTGGCGGTGTATTGATGCAACCATGGGAACCATGATTTTTATACCAAGTGCCACCAAATTTTGGCTGCCAAGAAGCATCATGAATTCCGACACCAGTATAATCAATTGGCATCCAATACGAAACGGGAGAGGCATAGTTAGTGCCATTATCATTTTCACCACGAAGCGTGGCATTACGTTGCTTGTTCCAAACAAAGAAGACACCAGATGGCGTTTCTTGTTTAGGTTTTCCGGTAACAATGTCTGTATCAATAACGGACTGTCCATCTTTGTAATACCACATGTGCTGATTGGTTTTATCCACTTCGATGTAAGTATCACCAATGTCTTTTTTACTAGTGCTGTAACCAGACCCTTGTGTGATGGGTTCCCGGGTAAAGTCTTTACCTTTAAGAACTTCACGTGTCAAAGCTGCGACTTCACTATTAGTTTTGATACTCCAACCGTAAGTCCCGGCTGGTACTTTAACTGTACCGCGCTTTGTAGATTTAAATTGCCGGTCTTTAATGATGGTGGCGTAATTTTTATTCAAGCTAGCAATGTATTGCTGAACTTGATCAGTATCTAATGTTACCTTGCCGGCTTTAAAAGTTTCCCAAGTATAAATCGTATTTTGAGGTACTGTCAGTTTGTGTCCATTAATGGTGTAAGTGATTTTTTCTTGGTGAATTTGTTTAAGCTTATCAACGGCTTGCGCAAGATTTTGATCGGAGGCAGTGACACTGGGTTTTTTATAGGTTGTGTCAACTTGGATTTGACCATCTGTAGCCGCTAGACCATGACGAATTGTTTGTCGTAATTTTTGCTCATCCAGATGATTGCCATTGACCGCAGCTTTGATTTTAAAACTACCTGCTTTTTTAATTACCGTCGCATTTTGCGTTAACTGCCGGCCATGATTTAATTTTTGGGCCGTCTGCTTAAAGAACTGGTTAAAAGTTGTTTGGTTAACGGTTAAGCTTTTACTAGCTTCAGTAGTACTGGTACCCGTTAAGAGTTGCAACGGCCATGCCCAAGGATTTTGTTGTTGTTTTAGCTGAACCAAATTTTGCTTAAATTTAGGTGTTACGCCAGCATCTTGGCCGGTAAATTGCGTTAACTTTTTTGAACCTTCTATAATTGTAAATTTTTGTCGCTTAAAATGCGTTTTTAATAGCTGGTTAGCTTGTGCTGCCGTTTTGCCACCAACATTAACACCGGCAACGTTTGTCCGTGGCAAGTAAACGTTGCGGTAATGATGACTGAGCGCAATATATAAGCCACAGATAATAATGACCAGCGCACTAACTGCAATCACAATTCGACTGCGTTTTTGCATTAGCAATGGGCCTCCCATAAATCTTTCTTTAGCTGAGTGTAGCATTTGTTAATTAAAAATGATAGGGGATTAACCTTTAATTTAGCTTAAACTTGTGAACTAACTGCTAGCCTAGTTTGACTCAAATGGCTTAATTGTGCTTAATCACCTAGAAAAGGCCAGACAATTCATAATGAATCGCCTAGCCTTTATCATTTAAAACAAAACTGAATAAAATGTTAATTGTCTAGTTAGAAAAACCACGTGCAACTTACTTTTGTTTTAGTTGCTTAGAACTTATCTACCCGCTTTTTCAGCACTGAGTCGTTGTGTGAAGTTTTTAGAAATAACAATTAAATCATCAGCATAATTACTTAATGAACGGTAAGTATTATAAGTTGCTTCCATTAATGAACCAATATTGCACCCTGTAACGACTTCAATTTTATCGTTATGGTAAGCTAAGTCTGCACAAACTTTAAATGGTGTGCCACCATAAATATCCGTGAAGAAAAGAATTTGTTCGTCTTTATCCATTACTTTGTCTAATTCTTTTTTATAAGCGGCTTCAGTCATACCGTTTTCAAAATTAACGAATTTGTAATTATCTGGAATGACCGAGAGTAAATTCAATGTATTCTTGATCCCCGTTGCGAAACTGCCGTGACCTGTGACAATTGTTGTGAAATTTGCCATGATGTATTCCTCCATTTACTTTTAGCGTATAGGAGTCAGTTTTCAAGGTGAAAACTAGCTTGTGATTCCTATACTCTTATGAAAACACGTTCAGAAAGAATTGTCAACGCTTACATTGAATAAATAATGGTTTTTTTGTGTTAGTAGTGCGAGTTGGCGCTTATTTTTATAAATAAAAAAATTACGAGCCATTATAGTTTTCTGTAAAATAATTAATGCAGCAGTTAAGCCACGGAAAAAATAATGTGCTTATGGTATAATGGCTAGTAATAATTTCGGAGAACCGGCAATTTGATTTTGCCGGTCATTTTCGTGTCAGCAACTTTGCTGGCAAGATTAAATTTTAAGTGAAGCGGAGTAATCTAAAATGAAAATGATAGTCGGTTTAGGTAATCCAGGAAGAAAATATTTACAAACAAAGCATAACGTCGGATTTATGACTGTTGATCGTTTTGCAGCCGCACACCAGGTAAAATTTGACCAACATCAATTTGAGGCTGCCTTTGGCACCTATTTTGAAAATGGGGAAAAAGTTTTTGTGGTTAAACCACAGACGTTTATGAATGATTCTGGCCGCGCGGTAAAACCACTGATGACTTATTATCAACTTCAGTTAGATGAATTGGTCATTGTTTATGATGATATGGATTTAACTCCTGGGAGTTTACGGTTGCGCGAGCGCGGTTCTGCTGGGGGTCATAACGGCATTAAAAGCTTAATCAGTTTTTTAAGAACCCAAGATTTTAACCGTGTTCGGATTGGGACCGGCCATCCTACTCAGCAAAGTGTGGTCAGTTGGGTGCTATCTCCCTTTGATAAGGATACGAGACCATTGATTGACCAAACAATTGATACTGCCGTGACTGCGCTTGATGATTGGGTGCAAGGAGCTGATTTTATGCGTGTGATGAATCATTATAATCGGAAGGGATAATTATGGACCTGACAGAACTATTTTTAAAAGCACCTAAATTAAAAAAATGGTTAGCTAACATTGAACCACACAGTCGCCAATTAGTGACAGGATTGCAGGACTCAGCTCAGGCATTACTGCTAAATGCAGTTGTGCGGGCTAAAAAACAACCCGTTTTGGTTGTCACAAATAGTTTATTTAATGCGAGTCAACTGGTAGAGGATCTCAGCAATTTATTACCTGATACTCAAGTACAATTATTTCCTGTAGATGAAGTGATGGCCGCGCAAGTTGCGGTTAGTTCACCAGAGTATCGCAGTCAGCGCGTACAGGCACTTTCTTTTTTGATGCAGCAGCAACTTGGCATTGTGGTTGCCTCAATAGCTGGTATTAGGCAGCTACTGCCGCAACCACAGTTATGGCAGCAAAGTGCCATTACGGTTAAACCTGGTGCTGAACTGGATCCATTAGCATTACGCCAGCAATTGATTGGTATGGGCTATACCCGGGAACAATTAGTTGGTCGGCCTGGTGAGTTTGCAATGCGTGGGGATATCATTGATGTCTACCCTCTTAATGCGGCTAATCCGGTTAGAATTGAATTATTTGATACTGAAGTCGATTCGCTTCGCTATTTTGAAGCCAGCAGTCAACGTAGTATTAAAAATTTAACGACTTTCACTATTTTACCGGCAACGGATTTTATTGTGACACCAGAATTGTTACAAGCAGCTGCCCCTAAAGTGAAAAAAGCCTATCAACGCGAACTGAAAACATTAAAACAACCAGATGACCAGACAAAATTGGCACAAAATTTTACTGAGGTCATCGCTAGTTTGCAAAAGGGTGAAGTGTTGCCAGAGCTAGTGCGCTATCGGGATTTGATTTATCAGCCGGCTGCTAGCTTATTTGATTATCTAGTGCCTGATGGCTTCGTCTTTTTTGATGATTATCCCCGGATGCAAGAAACTGCGACACAATTAGCGACAGATGCTAGTCAGTGGCTAACGGAGGAACTAGCTAATCAGCGTATGTTGCATAACCAGCAGCTAGGTCATGATTTTAAAGCAACGTTAAAGCAAATTAAGCAGACTAAGGTTTATTTAACGCTGTTCCAAAAGGGAATGGGCAACCTAAAACTCGACCAAATTTTAGATCTACAAAATCGCGATATGCAACAGTTTTTTGGCCAAATGCCGTTGTTTAAAGCTGAAGCTAATCGGTGGCAAACCCAGAAGCAAACGGTTGTTATCATGGTTAACGATGATCAGCGCCGTGAGCGTGTTGATCAAACTTTACGTGATTTTAAAATTAAAGCAGTATTAACGCAGCCAGATGCTTTAAAAGCGCATCAAACACAAATTGTTGCCGCAACTTTACAAAATGGGTTTGAATTACCAGATGCTAATTTAGTTGTTGTAACGGAGAAAGAATTGTTTAATCAGCCGGTTAAAAAGCGTGTACGCCGGCAAAATCTGGCTAATGCTGAACGAATTAAAAGTTACAATGAACTTAATCCAGGCGATTATGTTGTCCACGTCAATCATGGTATCGGTAAGTATGTAGGAATGCAGACTCTAGAAGTTGATGGTGCGCACCAAGACTACATTACAATTTTATACCAAAATAACGATAAGCTTTTTATTCCTGTGACCCAACTTAACTTAGTCCAAAAATACGTGGCTTCAGAAGGTAAGTCGCCACACATCAATAAATTAGGTGGCAGTGAATGGGCAAAAACTAAGCGGCGAGTTAACGCTAAAATTGAAGACATTGCGGATGATTTAGTCGATTTATACGCAGAGCGTGCTTCAGAAAAAGGATTTGCCTTTTCACCGGACAATCAATATCAGCATGAATTTGAAATGGCATTTCCTTATACAGAAACATCTGATCAATTGCGTAGTACAGCTGAAATTAAACATGATATGGAGCAGCCTAAACCAATGGATCGTTTATTGGTAGGGGATGTTGGGTTCGGCAAAACGGAAGTTGCGATGCGTGCGATTTTTAAGGCAGTGCAAGATGGCAAACAGGCCGCTTTTCTGGTCCCCACCACTATTTTAGCGCAACAACATTATGATACTTTGTTGCAGCGCTTCGCTGATTTTCCAGTTCAAGTGGAACTCTTATCGCGTTTTCGGACGACAAAGCAAATTAAAGCGTCGCTAGCGGCAATTAAAAATGGTCAAGCGGATATTGTGATCGGTACGCACCGCTTATTATCTAAGGATGTTGTTTTTCATGATTTAGGGTTGCTAATTGTAGATGAAGAGCAGCGTTTTGGTGTTAAAGCTAAAGAACGACTGAAAACTTTGCGAGCCAATGTGGATGTCTTAACCATGACGGCTACGCCAATTCCCCGGACGTTAAACATGTCGATGGTGGGCGTACGTGATTTATCAGTTATTGAAACACCCCCTGCTAATCGTTACCCCATTCAAACTTATGTCATGGCTCAAAATGCTGGCGCATTAAGAGCTGGCATTGAACGCGAGTTGGCGCGGGGTGGTCAAGTATTTTACCTCCACAATCGGGTTGAGGATATTGAACGAACAGTGGCCAATATTCAAGCACTAGTGCCCGATGCTTCAGTAACCTATGCTCACGGGCAAATGACTGAAGCACAATTAGAAAATACACTGTATGAATTTGTTCATGGGCGTTATGATGTCATTGTGACAACCACCATTATTGAAAATGGGGTTGATATGCCTAATGTTAATACCTTGTTTGTTGAAGATGCTGATCACATGGGATTAGCTCAGCTTTATCAATTACGTGGTCGTGTTGGCCGTAGTAGCCGGGTTGGCTATGCTTATTTCATGTACCGGCAGGATAAGGTATTAACGGAAGTCAGTGAAAAACGGTTAGCTGCAATTCGTGATTTTACAGAGTTAGGTTCTGGTTTTAAAATTGCCATGCGTGATTTATCTATCCGCGGTGCTGGTAATTTATTAGGTAAACAACAACATGGTTTCATTGATTCAGTTGGCTATGACCTTTACTCACAAATGCTGGCAGATGCAGTGGCTAAGAAGCAAGGTAAAAAAGCACCAACTAAAACGGATGCAGAAATCGAGTTGGGAATTGAAGCCTATTTACCTAGTGATTACATTACTGATCAGCGGCAAAAAATTGAAATTTACAAGCGAGTGCGCGAGTTGAATAGTGCTGATGATTTAGAGTCACTGCAAGCTGATTTGTTTGATCGGTTTGGTGATTATCCGCGTGCGGTCACGAATTTATTAGCGATTGGTTTGCTGAAAGTTTATGCGGATCAAGCTTTGGTTGAGCGCATTTATTTAAACAATCAACAGATTCAGGTTCGTTTATCTGCTCAAGGTACGCGCCAAATTGCACCTGAAGATGTTTTTAAAGCTTTGAGTAAAACGAAATTAAAAGCGACCGTTAAAATGAATCAAGATAAGATGGTGATTACGCTGATTATTCAACCTAAAATGCAGCAAAAAGATTGGCTGGCCGAATTAACGCAGTTTGTCACTGGCTTAGCTGAACTTGTGCAGCAGCCAGTGTCAGCTTAAGACTTAAAGTGAGGTTCACATGCAAAATCGGCAAATGAAGCATGTGGTGCGCGGTGCATTTATTTTATCGTTGGCATCACTGGTGACTAAAATCCTAAGTGCAGTTTACCGGGTTCCATTTCAAAATCTTGTGGGGAATACTGGTTTTTATGTTTACCAGCAAATCTACCCCCTTTATGGTCTGGGCATGACGTTTGCACTGTCTGGCTTGCCCGTTTTTATTTCTAAACTAATAGCTCAACAAAAAACGGCGGCTGAACGCCGAACCGTTTTACAGTATAGTTGTTGGTTGTTAATCATCATGGCACTAGTTATTTTTTTGATCTTGCAGTTTGGGAAAAATTGGCTTGCCCGAGCGATGGGGGACCCACAATTAGCAGTGCTAATTGGCACCGTGGCATGGCTATTTTTATTGATGCCCTGGTTAGCGATTAGTCGTGGCTTTTTTCAAGGCAATTTTACAATGGTGCCAACCGCCTTATCTCAAGTTGTTGAACAACTCATCCGGGTAACGGTTATTTTGGCCGCAGCTGCTTGGTCTTTGCAGACAGGTTGGTCGGTTTATAAGATGGGTGCTTGGGCCATGAGTGGTGCGATATTTGGTGGTATTGCTGCTAGCGGTGTATTGTTGTATTACTGGCACCGCTGGCAAAAAGAAAACGCAAAGTTGCTACCATTTAACCGAATGGCTTTTGGTAAGCTGACACGGCGATTTTTAATTGAAGGTGGTTCTTTATGCCTGTTTACGTCATTAATTATTTTATTGCAATTGCTAGATTCCTTTACGATTAAGAGTAATTTAGTGACAGCCGGGTTGACAGAAGCAGCAGCTAAAAACTGGAAGGGCATTTATGATCGCGGACAGCCGTTAGTCCAGCTGGGCTTAGTGGTTGCGACATCTTTAGCGGCCACGCTGTTACCAAGTTTATCGCAAGCGCTACAAAAGCAGCAACGTCATCAGTTTTACCGGCAAGCAGCCACGATGGTACGTTTTAGTTTTGCATTTTCGTTAGCTGCTGCTGGTGGTCTAATTGCACTGATGCCTGGTGTTAATCGATTGTTATTTGGCAGCACTCAAGGCGATCGTACCTTGATGCTTTACATGTTAAGCATTGTTTTAATTGCACTGATTTCTGGTTATAATAGTGTTTTTCAGAGCTTAGGTGAATATCGGTTACCCATTTGGGCGTTGACGTTAGGTTTTCTGATTAAACTGGGCTTGAATGGATGGGCGGTGCGCCGTTGGCAAATTTTTGGGGCTAGCATGGTAACCGTATTAGCATTAACGGTAATTTTGAGTCTAATTTGGTGGTATTCTCGTCCTTATGTACGCCAAGCATTGTTTCGTCATTGGTTTAGTTTGAAGCTGTTGTTTTGTGTTGGCAGTATGATGTTAGTAGTTACCGGTCTATTTTTTAGCATTCAGCACCACTGGCAGTTGGGTCGTTTAGCTGGTGGTGGTGTCGTATTGTTTTGTGTGGCTGGCGGTGCTGTTTTGTTTATTAGTTTAGCCCGCTGGGTACGTTTATTTACTACTCGGGAGTGGCTATCACTACCCTTGGGTAAACAGATTTTACGTTTCTTTAATGTAAGTAGGGAGGAAAAATGATGCGGTTAGACAAATTTTTAAAAGTGTCACGAATTATTAAACGTCGGACTGTTGCAAAAGAAATTGCCAATAAAGGTCGAATTTTAATTAATGATCGAGTGGCCAAATCATCTAGTAATGTGGCTATTGGTGATGTTGTGACCATTAAATTTGGTAATAAAACGCTGACGATTAAAATTAAGGCATTGTTAGAAACCACTAAAAAGGATGTTGCAGAACAAATGTACGACGTGGTTTCAGAAACTTATGCTGAAAAATTTTAAAATAGTAACTGTCCGTAGACACTGCGATTAAAGCTTGCTATACTTGGTCTAGACAGGTATTTAGTCGAAAAATTCATTTGATGTGTTAGAGGGATGTGAGGATGCTGTTTGCTAAAAATAAGAAAACAAAAAATCATCAATCAGCGGTTGATCCTTATGCAAAAATGAAGCAAGCACGCCAACAAAAACAAATTCGGGCGAAATATGTGCGTCAAGTTCATAAAAGGCGGGCTGGTCTTTTGATAGCACTGTTGACTACCATCCTGTTAATTTGTGGTTGGCAGATTTATCAAGGCCGCCAATCATTAGCTGCGATTAATACGCAGGTGACGACACATAAAGCAAAGTTAAATAAAAAGCAAGCCCAACATCGTCAACTTAAATTAAAAACGGCGCAATTAAAAGATGATGATTATTTGCAACAAGTCATCCGTCAGAAATATTATTATTCTAAAGATAATGAAACGATTTATAGTTTGCCACAGGACAAAGCCCCGACGCTCTCGACTAAATAATCCACTGCGAGAAGCTTGCAACCGACCTTTCCTGTGCTATACTTATGAGTACAAGATTTAAGGAGGAAAAACTTTTTTATGTCAATTGAAGTCGGAGCGAAAGTTTCTGGTAAGGTTTCTGGAATTACAAATTTTGGTGCGTTTATTGATCTGGGAAATCATAAAACCGGCCTTGTTCACATTAGTGAAATTTCAGATAGTTATGTGAAGGATATTCATGATGTACTCTCTATTGGCGATGAAGTCACAGTTAAAGTAATGTCAATTGGTGATGATGGTAAAATTGGGTTATCAATGCGCCGTGCAGTAGATAAACCGGAATCTGAGCGGCATGAGCACGCCCCGCACCATAAAGATAATCATTTTCGGTCTAATCACGCTAACCATCATAGTAATGGTCACAGTCAGGGCCGTTCTAGTGGTGGTCGGCGCCATTTCCAAGAAACCAAAAAAGAAAGCTTTGACGATCTCTTATCCAACTTCCTTAAAGATAGTGAAGCACGGCTGACGGATTTAAAACGAAATACTGAAGGCAAACGTGGCGGTCGTGGTGGCCGCCGCAGTTAAGCATTAAGAGAGACCAGAGCAATTTTGCGCTAGTCTCTTCTTTAATTTACACACAATGACAAAGTGGGCAAAAGGGTATTGCAAATGGCAAACCTTTTGTCCGCTTCTGATTTTTAAGGGTTGTCATTATAAAAAGGGGGCATAATCTTGCAAGCTGAGTTTACGGCTCACATTAAACAAATGGGATTATTTAATTCACAAGTATCAGTTTTAGTGGCTGTCTCCACTGGTGCTGATTCGATGGCGTTATTAAATCTCTTAGCCCAATTACCGTCAGCACTACGACCTCGACTGAATGTGGTGCATGTTAATCATCAACTGCGGGAAACAAGTGTCAAGGAAGCCGCTTTTTTAACGACCTATTGTCAACAGCATGACTGGCCGTTATTTCAAACTAAATGGCCGTTAGTCGCACATCCACAACACGGAACAGAGGCCGCTGCCCGGCAATTTCGTTATCAATATTTTGCTCAGGTATTACAACAACAAGGCATTTCCTATTTGGTAACCGCACACCATGCAGATGATCAATTGGAGACAATGTTGATGCGGCTAGCACGGGGCGGTAATCTACAGCAATTAACAGCGATAGCCCCTGTTCGGCAGTTTCACAGTGGTCAGTTAGTTCGGCCATTGCTGCCCTTTACGCGGCAGCAGTTGCGGCGTTACGTCGCGACAAAGAAAATTCCCTTTTTTGAAGATCAGACAAATCAAGATGTACGCCTTACGCGTAATCGGATTCGTCATGAAGTTGTACCAGTGTTAAAGGCGCTCAATCCGTTAGCTGCACAGCACGCGGTTAACTATGCCGCACAGTTACAGCGGGTACTAGCCGTAAACGATTCGCAATTGGATCACGCTTTAACTCAAATTGGCACCTTTACTGCCATTGGCTATCAAGGTGATTTAACACTATGGCACCAGTTATCCGGCGATAAGCAGCGTTTAGTTTTAGAGCGGCTGCTAACCCGGGTGCTAGTTGAAAAAGGTGTGGCAGTAAAAGCACAGCAAATTACTGCTGTGCTGCAGTTATTAAATAGTCAGCGTGCACAAAGTCAATTAGATTTAACAGCAGGTTGGCAGGCTCGAAAAACTTATCAAAAGTTTACCATTGGCCCTGCGTTAGCACCACCGCAACCAGTTAAGTACACATTGACTAGTGGCACAACTTGTCAAGTACAACAGTGGCAGATCAGTTTAGCGCCAGCAGCAATGGCTATGAAAGCTGGTGAACAATTGGATGTTTGGCTGGCACCTGAGGAATTGCCCCTACAGATTCGGCACCGGCAACCAGGAGACCGATTGAAAATTCGTGCTGGTCATCAAAAGGTGAAGCGGATTTTAAGTGATCAAAAAATTCCGCAGCAACAACGTGATCAATTATGGGTGATTGCTACGCAGCAAAATTTAGTTTTGTGGTTGTTAGGGCTTAAAAAGTCGCAATTGTTTAAGCCCCAACAAACTGATAAAATACATTACAGATTGACGATTAAAAAAACATAGCCGACTAACTTTGTTACAATGTACTTATGATGTAATGAACGCTTATTAGGTTGGAGAGGAGTTTAGCGATGCATCAGGATATTGAACGTATTCTGTATGATCAAGCTGCGATTGCGCGTGTAACTAAAAAGTTAGGGGCGCAATTAACAAAGGATTATGCAGGGAAAAATCCACTGGTTATTTGCGTGTTAAAGGGTGCAATGTTATTTATGGCTGATTTGGTCCGCCAGATTGACACACATCTAGAAATGGACTTTTTAGATGTTTCCAGCTATCAAGGGGGGACAAAATCTACTGGCGAAGTTAAAATCATTAAAGACTTGGACATTCCGCTTAAAAATCGTGATGTTTTAATCGTTGAAGACATCATTGATACTGGACGAACACTGAATTATTTGGTTAACTTATTTAAGTATCGGCAAGCCAAATCAGTTAAGATCTGCACGCTGTTAGATAAACCGGAAACCCGAGTTTTGCCAGTTCATAGTGATTACGTTGGGTATACCGTTCCCAATGCCTTTTTAGTAGGGTATGGCTTGGATTATGAAGAAAACTACCGCAACTTACCTTATGTTGGTATTTTAAAATCTTCAGTTTATGAAACGAAATAATGGTCAGTATTGATCAACTATGCTATTATCAATAACTGAAATGTTAAGCTAAGCTATCATTTTTAACTGATAACAATTCAGAAACGGAGGTCACGTATGAATAATAAGCGGAATGGACTTTTTCGCAACAGTCTGTTTTACATTGTTATCTTTCTTAGTTTGATCGGAATTATCTACTTCTTTTCAAACGGGCAATCAAATTCACAAACTAAAGAATTACAATCTAGTGAATTTATTACGCAACTCAAAGATGACAAAATCAAAGACTTTAGTGTACAACCCAATAATGGTGTTTATAAAATTACGGGTAATTACCGTAAAGCGCAAAAAGCTTCCTCAAATGGGGGCGGATTTGGTTTAGTACCAAGTTCGTCCAGTAGTGTTAAAGGATTTACAACGGTGATGTTAGATAGTGATTCTCAAGTGGCGCAGGTAATGCGTATTGCAGAGAAGAACAACATCAAGATGAATACCAAAGCAGAGGAATCCAGCGGTTTCTGGATTCAAATTTTGCTTTATGCGTTACCGTTAGTTATGATTATTTTCTTCTTCTACATGATGATGGGACAAGCCGGCCAAGGTGGCGGCAACAACCGAGTCATGAACTTTGGCAAATCTAAAGTTAAACCAGCAGACAAAAAGGCTAACAAAGTTCGCTTTTCCGATGTTGCTGGTGCCGAAGAAGAAAAGCAGGAATTAGTTGAAGTCGTTGAATTTTTAAAGGATCCACGTAAATACGTTTCTCTAGGAGCACGGATCCCAGCCGGTGTTTTGCTAGAGGGCCCGCCTGGTACTGGTAAAACGCTACTAGCTAAAGCGGTCGCTGGTGAAGCTGGCGTGCCATTTTATTCGATTTCTGGTTCAGACTTTGTTGAAATGTTTGTCGGTGTTGGGGCTAGTCGTGTCCGTGATTTGTTTGAACAGGCGAAGAAAAATGCACCTGCTATCATCTTCATTGATGAAATTGATGCGGTTGGTCGTAAACGTGGCAGCGGCATGGGCGGCGGCCACGATGAACGTGAACAAACTCTTAACCAGTTGCTAGTTGAACTTGATGGGTTTACTGGTAGTGAAGGTGTCATTGTCATTGCGGCAACTAACCGTTCTGATGTGTTGGATCCAGCTTTGCTACGGCCTGGTCGGTTTGACCGGAAAATTTTGGTTGGTAGTCCAGACGTTAAAGGACGTGAAGCCATTTTGAAGGTTCACGCTAAGAACAAACCGTTGGCACAAGATGTTAATTTGAAGACGCTAGCCAAGACTACCCCTGGTTTTGTGGGGGCTGATTTGGAGAACTTGCTCAATGAGGCGGCATTAGTCGCGGCAAGGCGGGATAAGAAAGCCATTGACGCAGCAGATGTTGATGAAGCCGAAGATCGGGTGATTGCTGGTCCGGCCAAACGTGACCGTGTCATTAGCAAGAAAGAACGTACCATGGTGGCTTACCATGAAGCTGGGCACACTATCGCTGGTTTAGTGCTAAGTGATTCACGTGTTGTCCGGAAAGTAACCATTGTGCCGCGTGGGCGTGCTGGTGGTTATGCCATCATGCTGCCGCGTGAAGACCAGTTCTTAATGACCAAACGGGAATTAAATGAACAAATTGTGGGGCTGTTAGGTGGACGAACTGCCGAAGAAATTATTTTTGGCACGCAATCTACTGGGGCTTCTAATGACTTCCAGCAGGCGACACAGTTAGCACGAGCAATGGTTACCCAGTATGGGATGAGTTCTAAATTAGGTGACATTCAGTATGAAGGCGCCGCGATGCAGCAACAAGAATTTGGTGTTCGGCCATATTCAGAAGCGACGGCTACTGCGATTGATGATGAGGTGCGGCGGATTATGAATGAAGCCCACCATCAAGCTTATGAAATTATTCAAGCTCACCGTGATCAGCATAAGTTAATTGCTGAGAAATTGCTTGAATATGAAACACTGAATGAAAAACAAATTCTGAGTTTGTATAAAACGGGTGAAATGCCACACGAAGCTGGTTCTGAAGAGTTTCCAAGTGAAAAGGCAGCCACGTTTGAACAATCTAAGAAAGAATTAGAACGGCAAGATGCTGCTAAACAGGTAGAAGATAAGCATGACATGTCCGATGCGGACGCGGAACAAGCTACTTCCGAAAATGCCCACGATCAATCTGCTACGGCAGATTCGACCGCACCTGCTTCAGCGACTAGTGGCGCGTCTACAGCAGATTCAGCAGATTCAACTGCAAGTTCAGCAGCGGATTCGCAAAATGATCATAAAGAAGATTAGTTAGTGTTCAAGTGACGGTTTTGTGATATTGATTGCGGTAAAAAGAAGTTGTAGCAAAGTGATTTTGTTGCAGCTTCTTTTTTACATATTTAGGCAGTCAATGATGTGTTTAAGTTTGACATGAAAGGACAGAATAAAATGACTGATTATTTAGTGAAAAGCTTAGCCCATCAAGGTATGGTGCGCGCTTATGCAGTTGATGCAAGTCAGTTAGTGGCTCAGGCACAACAAAAGCATGATACTTGGCCAGCTTCTTCAGCTGCCTTAGGTAGAACGTTAATTGCAACATTGCTTATGAGTACGGCGGGTTTGCAGGATGAACAAACTTTAACGGCAAAAGTAATGGGTGATGGTCCTGTTGGCGCAATTATTGCTGATGGGAATGCTAAAGGGACAGTTAAGGGCTACATTCAAAATCCGCACGTTAATTTACCACCGAATCGGCAACATCACATTGATGTTCGGCAAGCTGTAGGAACAAAGGGCAAAATTGCAGTGACCAAAGATTTAGGCTTGGAACAGCCATTTACAGGGCAAACGCCTTTAGTTTCTGGTGAATTAGGGGATGATTTCACCTATTACATGGCCGCTTCCGAGCAAATACCATCGGCGGTAGGCGTTTCTGTTTTTGTTAATCCGGACAATACGATTCAAGTGGCTGGCGGCTTTTTAATTGAGATGATGCCAGGAGCGACTGATGAAGTTGCCCAATCGGTTGAGCAAAAAATCAAAGCTTTACCACAACTTTCAGAATTGTTACTTGCAGGTAAAACGCCGGAGGCAATTTTAACGGCAATTTTTGGTACTGATTTAAAAATTTTGACGAAAATGCCAGTTGCTTTTAAGTGTGACTGTTCTAAAGCACGTTTTGGTCGTTCGATTGCGTCGTTAGATCCAGCAGAAATACAAGCGATGATTGATGAAGACCATGGTGCTCAGGCAGTTTGTCATTTCTGTGGTCGTAAGTATCAGTTTGATGTTGCTGAATTGAAAGGATTAAAGCAAAAGGCCTTAAGTAAAAAGCCTTAAGTAAAAAGCAGTGATGAGCAGGACTTGTTAAATTAGTGAAAGGAGCCGGACAGCTGTGTCTGCTGGCTCCTTTTTATTGTTTTTGGCTTTCTGAAAATGATAAGCTAGGTTGTTTTCGGAAGAACGGAATTGTGCTATGATACAAAAGACGTTCACTTAATTTATGATGGGTGGTAACTGGAATGGAATGGCAAATTGGTAATGTAAAAATTCCCAATCAAGTAGTAGTTGCACCGATGGCTGGTATTACGAACGCTGCATTTCGCATGATTTGTCGGCGCTTTGGTGCTGGTTTGGTAGTTTGTGAAATGATCAGTGACCGGGGGATCTTACATCATAATCAAAAGACGCTGAACATGTTGTTTGTCGATCCAAATGAGCATCCAGTCAGCGTTCAAATTTTTGGTGGGACAAAAGAAACATTAGTAGGGGCAGCGAAATTTGTTGATCAACACACTAGTGCGGATATTATTGATATCAATATGGGCTGCCCGGTAAATAAAGTGGTGAAAACAGATGCCGGTGCAAAATGGTTATTAGATCCTGATAAAGTGTACGAAATGGTTGCAGCAGTCACTGCGGCAGTCAGCAAACCGGTAACGGTTAAAATGCGTACTGGTTGGGATGATGACCATATTTATGCGGTTAAAAACGCTATGGCGGCACAAAAAGCGGGCGCCGCGGCATTAGCTATGCATGGCCGGACACGTAAGCAAATGTATCGTGGGCAGGCGGATTGGCAAATCTTAAAAGACGTTCGCGATCATATTACCATCCCGTTTATGGGTAATGGTGATGTTCGGACGCCAGAAGATGCCAAAAAAATGTTAACAGAAGTCGGCTGTGATGCAGTAATGATCGGACGTGCCGCTTTAGGTAATCCTTGGATTTTAAAACGAACGGCGGAATATTTAGCTGATGGGGTGCTGTTGCCTGAACCAACACCGCGTGAAAAAGTACAAATTGCTAAAGCACATTTAAAACGTTTGGTTGAACTAAAGGGTGAAAAAATTGGTGTACGTGAATTTCGAACATCTTCTGCCTATTATTTAAAGGGAATTCGTCACGCTGCAAAGACAAAGGCAGCAGTTAATCGCGCGGAGACACAAGCAGGTGTTGATCAAATTTTAGATGATTTTGTAGCTAAATTAGAAGTTGAGTAAGTTTAATAGAGTTTTACACCGTGACTTGCTTTTTTAGCTAGGAATCGGCAAAATAAAGATGTATAAGTTGAATGGAGGAATTATAGTGGCTAAGAACGGTCAAAAGCCGACTGCAATGAATGATCAATTGCGGGTTCGCCGGCAAAAGATGGATGAGTTACGTTCGGAAGGCATTGATCCTTTTGGACATCGGTTTGAGCGTAGTGCAACTAGTCAACAAATTCGTGAGCGCTACGGGGATGAAACTAAAGAACAGTTAAATGATGAACAACACATGGTTACCATTGCAGGTCGTATGATGTCTAAACGCGGAAAAGGCAAAGTTGGTTTTGCAGATTTTGCTGACCGTGACGGCCGGATTCAAGTTTATGTACGTAAGGATCGAGTTGGTGAGGAAAACTATCATATTTTCAAACGCTCAGATTTAGGCGACATTATGGGTGTGACAGGCGATGTAATGAAGACAGATACTGGTGAATTAACTGTCCGGGCCAATCATGTCACCTTTTTAACTAAAGCATTGCGACCACTGCCGGATAAGTATCATGGCTTACACAATGTTGAACAGAAATATCGGCAGCGCTACTTAGATTTAATCGCTAACCGTGATAGTTTTGATCGTTTTGTTAAGCGCAGCCAGATTATCAGTGCGATTCGGCAATATTTGGACCAAAACCGGTTTATTGAAGTGACAACGCCGGTTTTGCATACACAAGTCGGTGGCGCGTCTGCACGTCCGTTTATTACGCACCATAATGCCTTGGACATTAACCTTTATTTGCGGATTGCTTTAGAGTTGCATTTGAAACGGTTAATTGTTGGTGGTATGGAACGCGTCTATGAAATCGGGCCTGTATTTCGTAATGAAGGTATCGATACCCAACATAATCCAGAATTCACTATGTTAGAGACTTACGCTGCTTATTGGGATTTGAAAGACGTGATGGATGAAACGGAAGGATTAATTCGTTTTGTTGCCCAAAAAGTTACTGGTAGTGGCCACATTAATTATCAAGGCCAAGCCATTGATTTAGAACAACCATTTGCACGGGCACACATGGTTGATTTAATTAAGGAAAAGACTGGTGTTGATTTTTGGCCTGAAATGACCTTAGATCAAGCCCGTCAATTGGCAGACGAGCACCAGGTTGACTATAAAGATTGGTGGCAAGTTGGTCACATTATCAATGCATTCTTTGAAACATTTGTTGAGCATACTTTGACACAACCGACTTTTGTCTATGGGCATCCAATTGAAATTTCGCCTTTGGCCAAAAAAGATCCTAAAGATCCACGGTTTGTTCAGCGTTTTGAGTTGTTCATTCATGGTGGCGAATATGGTAATGCCTTTACTGAATTGAATGATCCAATTGATCAGCGGCAGCGTTTTGAAGCGCAAGCTAATGAGCGCAAAGAAGGTAATGATGAGGCACACGGTATCGATGAGGATTATGTTGAAGCTTTAGAATATGGTTTACCGCCAACAGGTGGTTTAGGCATCGGTGTTGATCGGCTAATTATGTTATTAACTGATGTTGATTCCATCCGTGATGTTCAATTGTTTCCAACCATGCGACCAGAAAAAACCTTGACCGATGATGAGAAGTAAAAAGTAGTTCCGTGCTTTGAAATAATTAATGTCTGTTAGTGAGGTCAATTTAATTGTTGTTCTTCAAACGGATAGTTATTAATTAAGTCATTGTTATTTTAATGGACGAGGTAGAGCAGGTGTTAAAGCCTGCTCTTTTTTATGTTCAATTATGATTACTTGGTAAACAGTGGTAGCTTTTATTATTTTATGGACTGGACGAGTGATTAAACTTTTAGAATATATGTAAAATGACTGACATCGAGTTGTGTGGTGGCATAAAAGGTTGATTAATTCTTACTTTAATCCTTTAATCAAATTCGTTTAAAAAAGAATTTGAAAAACATTTTAAACCAGGTTATCTTGACGAAGAAGGGAGATTTAAATATGAAAGTCACTGTTGAAGAATTACCTAAATCAAGAATTGCTTATTTCCGAAATGTTGGGGAGTATGGTGGAAAACAAAATCAAAAATTAATGGCTTCTTTTAAAAAGTGGGCAAAATTAAACGGTGTCTTCGATGATGCCACGATTTTAGGTATACCGCAAGATAATCCAGAGATTGTTCCTAAAGAGGCATGTCGATACGATGTTTGTGTAATTATAAATAAAGATTTAATTGTAACAAAGCCAGCTCATATTGGTGAATTCTCTGGTGGTAAATACGCTGTTTTCTTAGTTGATCATACAAAAGAGGCGATTAGTGAGTTTTGGGGCAATATTTTTTCTGAGATAAAAAGAAATAATCTGTCAATCAAAGCGCAACCAATCATAGAAAGATATACTGCACAAATGATCACTAAGCACTTGTGTGAAATATTAGTTCCTATCCGATAATGAAGTAAGGATATTTTGCGTCTTTTTAGTTTAGGCTATTTGAGTTGAAATGAATTGGTATTTGGTGGAAATCAAGATGGATTTAAATAATAAGTGAATTTTTAAGATAAATTTTCCAAAAGTAATTGACGCGACTTCGGATTCCTGATATAGTAGTTTCTGTTGTCGATTGATGGCTACGGATTATTTTTATGTTTAATTAGTAATAATTATTCAATAATTCAGTGGCTTTATACAAATTTAGCAATAGTTAGTTGTGGCTTTAGGAAGTTTGGCTTTATGTTTTGCATGATTATGCAAAACTAAGCTTGACAAGCTAATAGCCGCATGGTAAACTAATCAAGTTGCGTTGGCAACAC
>NZ_AYYI01000062.1 GCF_001436505.1 Loigolactobacillus rennini DSM 20253
TTACCGCCCAGAAAGCAGCTTAATAAAGTTGTCCAATTTTAAGGGTTCACTTCAGGTAAATCATTTACCTGTTGCCTTTTTTGTTGCTGATATTAATCTCATTGCGCAGTAACGCCGCCATCGATGACAAATTCTGCGCCAGTAGTAAATGCAGCGTAGTCCGAACCTAGATAAACACAGATATTACCGATATCACTAGGTTGGCCAATGTGTCCTAAAGGCGTTAACTGTGCCATGCCTTGTTTTAATTTTTTTGGAATAATTTTGGTGTCAATCGCACCAGGGTGAACTGAATTGACCCGAATGTTTTTATAATATTTAGCAGCATCTAGCGCTGCGGCCTTTGTTAATAAACGTGTACCACCTTTGCTTGCATTATAAGCAGCGTTATCGGTAAAAGCGACGATACCTTCAACAGAGGAAATATTAATAATTGAGCCGCCGTTTGCATCTTTCATGACTTCCATTGCGTGTTTAATACCTAAAAAATTACCCGTTAAATTAATATTAATGACCCGGTTCCAATCTTCAAGTGTTTCTTCATCAATCGGGCCTGGCTTAGGGGCGACACCAGCGTTGTTAACTAAGATGTCCAACTTGCCATAGTGTTGCACAATGTAGGCAATGACAGTTTGCCAATCCTGTTCATCGGTTACTTCTAAAGTTTTAAATTCAGTTGTTTTTGAATGTTGGTTTAAAAACGTGTTGGTTTCTTCATAAGTACGATGGCCGGTTAAGATGACTCTAGCACCAGCGGCAACAAAGCGTTCGGCGATTCCTAAACCAATTCCTGTTGCTGCACCAGTGATTAGGGCAACTTTTCCTTTCAATAATTCTGGCATCACAATTCCTCCTTTTATTGATAGCGCTATCATAAACAAACTTTATTTTACCACATTTATGGGGAACCGTAATTCAATTAGCAGATTGTTTTAATCTTGAGGATATTTATTGACAAATAATTTTGTTTTTTCGTATATTAGAAAAAATAATTTGGAAGGGATGATTAAATGAAAAAGGCCAGTTACTTAACCTTGTTAGTTTGTGTGTTGGGGCTACTTGGTGCTTGTACTGCACCAGGCGCAAAGCAAGAAAATGCCTCAACAACAAATTCACAAGTCAAACAACAATCACAATCACAATCCGCCAATAGTATCAGTGGACGTTCGCTGCTGACAAATAATGGAAAAGAATCCCGCACGCTCTTACCGGCAACTTGGCAATTTGATGAATTCGCCATTACAGCTATTAGTGGTGAGTTGGATGACAAACAGCAGTTAGAATTAGAAATTAATTGGCGTAATGGTACCCAAGATCCACGGCGCTTTAGTGACGTCGCCGAAGTGACCGTTTATCAAGCTAATCAAAAACTACCACTCATTGAACGTGATGACGATTTTGCAGATACAGTTCGCCCTCAGCGCTCTGAAGACTTTGAACTGAATTTTCGCCTCAATAATCAAAAACAAGCACTTAAAATTGTGATTACACCGCAACAAGGAAAAGCGCGGACATTGATGGTTGATCTACAGTAAAATGGTTATTGATAACAGCTAGTTGATTAATTTGAAATAACAGAGAAGTTGCATCTATAGAATGGATTAGTTAAAATAGAAAGCTGATTCTAGTTATTCGATTAAGTCATGACTAAAGGAGTTTACAACCATTGGATGCGGCGACCATACTCAAAACAAAATTTGGCTACCCGCATTTTCGCCGGGGACAAAAACAAGTGATTGATAAGTTGTTGGCTGGTGAGAATGTTTTGGCCTTAATGCCAACTGGAGGCGGGAAGTCATTGTGTTATCAAATTCCCGCTTTATTATTATCTGGGCTTACTTTGGTAATCTCTCCTTTAATTTCTTTAATGAAAGATCAGGTTGATGCATTAAATGAAAATGATATTCCTGCCACTTTTATTAACAGCACATTAACGCATAAGCAGATTCATGAGCGGCTAATACTGGCGGCAAGTGGTGAAGTGAAATTGCTCTATTTATCACCTGAACGTTTGGAAATGGCTGATTTTATGACAGCCTTGAACGAGTTGAAAATTGATCTGGTTGCTGTAGATGAAGCGCATTGCATTTCACAGTGGGGACATGATTTTCGTCCCAGTTACCTCCAGGTGGCAACGCATTTAAAAGATTTAGTGAGTCAGCCGACAGTCGTTGCATTGACGGCAACGGCAACACAACGCGTCTCCCGTGATATTCGGGAGCGTTTAGATATTGCCAGCGAAAATGAGATTAAAACCAGCTTTGCCCGTGACAATTTAACGTTACGGGTCATTAAAGATCAAGATCGTGATCAATATTTATTGGCTTATTTAAAAGCAAATTCTCATGAATCCGGCATTATTTATGCCAGTACGCGTAAAGAGGTTACTCGATTAACCGCCTTGCTAAAAAAACATGATTTTAGCGTTACCATGTATCATGCTGGGTTGTCCGAACAAACACGTCGTAAAAATCAAGAGGATTTTTTATATGATAGGCAGCTCGTCATGGTAGCAACTAATGCATTTGGAATGGGAATTGATAAAAGCAATGTGCGCTTTGTCATCCACGCACAAGCACCGGGCAGTCTAGAAGCCTACTATCAAGAAGCTGGCCGTGCAGGGCGTGATGGTTTGCCCAGCGAGGCTATTTTGCTTTATCGTCCGTCAGATGTGCAATTACAACGCTTTTTTATTGAGCGCTCTGATATGGCTGCTGCACCACGGCAGCAAGAATACTTAAAATTACAAGCTTTAATGCAGTATGTTAATACGCAAGGGTGCCTGCAACAAGCCATTTTGAATTATTTTGGCGAAAAAGCAACACCGTGTGGGCATTGTGGTAATTGTTTAGATCAGCGTGAAACGGTTGACATTACTGTGACAGCACAAAAAATTTTATCTTGTGTTTATCGCATGCACGAAAATTTTGGGAAAACTTTAGTAGCACAAGTGCTGACCGGTGCGAATAATCAGCGAGTTCGAGCCTTAAATTTCATTAGTTTATCGACTTATGGTTTATTAAAAGGACAAACGCAAAAAGAAGTTAACCAGTTAATTGATTTTTTGACTGCAGAAGGCTATCTGCGTGCTAGTGGCGGACAGTACCCGACGTTAAAAGTAACTGTTAGTGGTGCAGCAGTCTTGCGGGGTAAGCAAAAAGTTGAACGCAAAATGTCAACGCAGCCACAAGCTAGTCATGAACCAGACGATGCTGTGTTTGAACAGTTGCGGCAGTTGCGGACTAAACTAGCTCAAAAACAAGGCGTGCCGCCTTTTGTTATCTTTTCCGATGCAACATTGAAAGAGATGGCCTTGCATTTACCTCAAGATAAGCCAGCTTTGTTAGCAATTAAAGGAGTTGGCGAGCAAAAGTTTACCCGCTATGGAGAAGCTTTTCTGAAAATTTTAGCAACAATTAACTAAAAAACATCCCGAAGATATTTTTATTGTCTCCGGGATGTTTTTACATTTGATTAAAGGGTAGCTTGCAGCCATTCGGTGGCTAAGTCAAGCCAATGAGCAACATGTGGTTGGTTAGCATCAGGTTTCCAAGCAGTCTGAGCGTTGGCTAAAGCTAAACCATGCGGGCCGTGGTGAAAAATATGTGCTTCAAAGGGAACTTGGAACTGATTTAGTGCAGCTAAATAAAGTAAGCTGTTTTTAACAGGAACTAAATTATCATCTGCAGTGTGCCAAATAAAAGTTGGCGCACATTGTGGATTGACAAATTGATCGGCTGCAAATTTGTCAGGTTGCGCTGCAATACTAGCTAACTTTTCTTTAGAGGTTGGCCATCCTGCAGTTAAACGGATCACCGGGTAGCTTAAGATAGCTGCATTTAATTTTAAAGTGTCAGCATCGCTGTGTAAGTTTTGTTGAAGCCAGTTACGTTGCCAACTGCCATTATATAAACTGACAATGTGTCCGCCGACAGAAAAGCCAGCCGCTGCTACTTGGTTTGGATTAATGTACCATTTTTGGGCGTGTTGACGCAATTGTCTGATGGCAGCACCTAAATCATAAATGGGTTGGGGTAATAAAGGTGGGTTTTCATTATTAAAATGATAGCGCAGGAAAAATGCTTGGAAGCCACGGGCAACAAATGCCAGCGCTAGTGTTTCACTTTGTGCTTTGGGAATATGTGTGTAGCCGCCGCCAGGAACAATAATGACTGCGGGAAATCTTTTTTGAGTTAATTTTGGATCAGGTTCACGAAGGTAAGCCTGTAAATAAGCAGGCTCAGTTAAGGGTATTGTCAAAGTTCGCAAATTAAAATCGACCTTTCTACCAAGTTAATTTTCATTGACTATTGTAGCGGGTTTTGTTAATTTATGCAGCGGGTAAGATTAAAAAAAGGAAGTTATCAAGTGCATTTTGAAACGCCACGGCTACTGATTAGGCCGTTTACCACAACTGATTTAACCGATTTGTATCATTTTATGAAAAATCCAAAATTGGCAGCGATGGCAGGGTGGCAGCCTCCTACCTCTCGGCAAGAAAGCTGGTCAGTTTTGCGAATGTTTATCCGCAGCGATGAAGTTTTTGCTTTAATGGAAAAGGCAACACAGCATGTGATTGGTAGTATTGGCTTACATCGCCGTGTTCCTAGTGCAATTAAACCAGAAGATGACAGTCGGGAACTGAGTTTTATTCTTGGAGAAGCTTATTGGGGACAAGGATTGATGCCAGAAGCTGTCAATGCGATTTTACGTTACGGCTTTATTGACCTTAAATTACAGGAAATTTGGGTTGGCCATTTTCAAGATAATTACCGGTCGCAGCGTGTGATTGAGAAGACTGGGTTTCATTTTGAATATGAATTTGAGCGACCACGCTTATTTAGCAATCAGCCGCCAATTGAAGAGGTCTATTATAAACTGACTGCGGCGGACTTTCGTGGACATTATTAATAGAAAATGAAAGTAACATGAAAATATTGTAGTTATGCTAAAAATTCATCTCGACTAACAAGTGAATATGGTATAATGAGCGGTGAAAAGAGATATTGGAGGTAGTCATGATGGACGTGGTACAGGAGCAACTGAAGATGATGGAAAAAGCATATCAAGAACGTTTAACAGCCATTAAAGCCAATTCTGATTTAACCATCTTAGACATGGATTCGACTTATCGTGCAAAATCACAACCCGTTACACCGTACATCGTTTATACTGATTTTGATCGTGCCCAAAATGAAAAAAGCAGTTCAATTTTCGTGTATACCGCGTATGAAAATGTGGATAAATATGGTCATTCTAAAACAGATTATCAAAATGAATTACTATTTAACTATGATGTCTGGTCAAAAACGATACACATCACAGTCTTGGAAACACTAGGTGCTGAAAGCCAATTGGCATTTTATGATTTTCAAAACCATGGTTTAGCCCAATTAGCGCTCTCACATCTCATTCAAGTTGCGCGGCAAAAACAAGTTAAAGCAATTGATGGTAATGTCAGTTCATTTGATGGCGATAGTTTGAAAAAAGTCATGGCATTGTACCAGAAATTTAATTTTGATTTTAAAGTTCAGGATCAACAACAAGGTTTAGCAAGTTTCAATTTGATGTTATAATCAGCGCAATTATTTAATTATCTGGCTCGTTGCAGTATACTATGATTACACCCTTGGCAAAAAGGCAGGCCCGCAGCTTATTTTTAAGCAGTAGGCCTGTTTTTTACTTTTGCGCCACTTTTTTATTTGTGATATGATATGTCCATAAATAGAAGAAAATTTATGAAGAGGTGGCTGGCATGCGATTAACCCGTGGATTTGAACAGGCTGCTTGCATTATCACGTTGTTGGCAACCCAGGATCCCTCTATTCCAATTTCATCTGAAGTGATTCATCATCGTTTGAGTGGTTCACAGACTTATTTACGTAAAATCATGCGCAAGTTGGTAGTAGCAGGTTTGATCAAATCCGTTTCCGGAAACAATGGGGGATTTACCATTGCCCATTCACCTAAGAAAATTAGTTTATATGATGTGGTATTAGCAACTGAAGGCGAAATTCACACTTATCCAGATACTGGGTTAATTGATATGGTATTTAAAGATTTTCAACCTGTTACTAAACAAGGAACTTCTGTGATTAATCAAGTTTTTCATCAGGCTGATTTATTATGGGAAAAAGCGCTAAAAAAACAGTCGGTTTACCGAGTGATCAGCGATACACTAGGTGAAAGCAAAATTCCGTTAGTTAATTGGAATGAATCAGATGAAAAGCGTGAGTTATTGATCCAAAAATTATTGCGTAATATTCGCCAAGAAATGAAATAAAAATTTAACCATCTTTGTTAAAAAGCGCTATAATGAAATTAGCGAGTATCTGCCCGCGACTTCGTGATAAAAGAGGCGTTCATTATGGCAAAAAAGCTTTCTAAAGCACAAAAAAAGGCTATGATTCAAAAAGCCCAAGAAGCTCGCGCAAAGCATCCGCAGGCTAAATCAGCAAAATCTGGTTTTGAGTCAATTGATGAAGAAGCTAGAAAACTGACGGGTCAAACTAAATAATGATAATGAATTTATCTGCTAGTGAAAAGTAATTTTCACTAGCAGATTTTTTTTACCTATAGGACTAATAAAAGCTGCATTGCTAATTTTAGTTTGAAAAAATGTTGTTCATAAATTAACTCAATTAAGGCTTGTTTAAGGTCGAGTCAGTATGCTGTAAACCATCAACAAATTAATTTGATGGAAGTGAGCAACATGTTTAAAACCGTTTGGCAACAATTGATTCAATTTGGGTTGGTAGGAGGTTTGAACACTTTATTGACCTATTTGCTCTATTTAATTTTGTGGCGAGGTGTAGGTGCCACTGCCGCAATGGGAATCGGTTATGCGGTAACTTCACTATTAGGTTTGATTTTAAATCGTAGTTGGGTCTTTAAGTCACAGCAATGCTGGCAAAAAGCTGCTTGGCGTTACTATGCAACCTACTTGACTAGTTTCTTTTTAAGCATGGGACTAGTTCACTTGTGGACACAAACTTGGGGGTTATCAGAAACCAGTGCGCCACTATTTAGTTTAGTGCTGACGGTACCTTTTAATTTTATTCTCAGTAAATTTTGGGTTTTCCGTCAAAGTGGGGTGAAATTATGATCCGGCAATGGGTAAAACGGCAAGATCTGTTATTATGGTTAATTTTATGCTTAGCATTAGTGCTTTATGGCTGGGGGATTTGGACTACTGAAACGGCAAATAGTTACTATACAGCTGCAGTCACTAGTATGATTCAAAACTGGCATAATTTTTGGTATGGTGCGTTTGATCCGGCTGGTTTTATTACAGTGGATAAACCACCAGTGGCACTGTGGTTTATGGCGATTAGCGCGAAAATCTTCGGTGTCCATGGATGGAGTGTCATTTTACCCTCTGTTTTATTTGGCCTTGGCACTGTTGGGCTAATCTATCAGTTGGTGAAGCGGCATTTTGGTCGTTGGGCGGCTTTAATTGCCGCACTCGTCATGACTTTAACCCCAATTGTTGTGGCAGACACCCGCAGTAACAATATGGATGCTACTTTAATTTTCTTTTTGGTTTTAGCAGGCTATTTATTACAAAAGGCAGTCGACCAGCAAAAAAGTTGGTTGGTGATGTTAAGCTTCGGGCTCATCGGCGTCGGCTTTAATATTAAAATGCTCCAAGCATTTATGGTCTTGCCGGCGATGTACATTTATTATTTATTGGCAACCCATCAAAATTGGCAGAAAAAATGGCTCACTGGTTTAGGTGCGACCATCGTTTTAGTGGTTTTGACGCTGGCTTGGCCCTTGACAGTTGATAGTACCTCTGCTAGTCAACGGCCTTATATTGGTAGTTCGCAGAAAAATTCTGTTTTAGATTTAGCATTTGGTTACAATGGCTCTGAGCGTTTATTAGGCCAATCTACTGGCACAGGTGGTGCTGGCGGAGCGTTCAACATTGGCACCGCTGGTCCATTAAGACTTTTCCAATCTGAATTAGGCCCGCAGATTAGTTGGCTGTTGCCATTTAGCCTATTAGGTTTGATCAGTGCTTACGCCTTTTATCGTGATCGGCGGCGCCGTTGGTATCAAACCACTAAACAACAACAGGATTTATGGTATTGGGCTGCTTGGCTAGTACCAGTAGCAGGATTCTTTAGTGTTGCTAGTTTTTTCCATCCTTATTATCTGATTATGTTGGCACCCCCGCTTGCTGCGTTAACTGGGATTGGCAGCGTCACGTTAACGCGTCAGTTTCGTCACGGGACCTTACGCCAGTGGTCAACTTATTTATTACCCCTGGCAATAGGGTTAGCGGCAAGTTTGCAAGCTTATTACGTTCGTGATTATTATCAGTGGGCAAGCTGGAGCTTGTTACTAGGCGGTTGGCTCTTAGCAGCGTTGTTACTACTGCTTCACCGTCAACAAGGACTGCATAAGATGTTAATTGGCATCAGTTTAATTGGTTTAATGCTAGCGCCAGGTTATTGGGCATTAACGCCGATGATTTATTTAGAAGAAGCACAAATACCGACAGCGGGGCCTGATTTAGCTAATGGTGGAGGCACTAATATTGGCGATGGCAATGTGAATTCAAAAATGCTGGCCTATTTACAGCAACACCAAGCAGGGGCCACTTATTTATTTGCTACTAGCGATGCCAGTACTGCTGCGCCTTACATTATCAAAAGTGGGCAAGCGGTCATGGCCTTAGGTGGATTCAACGGCACCGATCCAACTTTAACCTTAAAGCAATTTAAAAAGTTGGTTAAAACTGGCGAATTGAAATACTTTTATGTTTCTGGTAAAAGCGGGCAATCAGCGATTATCAACTGGGTAAAAAAGCATGGCATTAAAGTGAAAAAGTCTTTGTATCAGTCAACCACTAAAAAGACGGAGGCAACCAAACAAGGACCGACAATGAAGCAGCCAACTACTCAAATGAAAACTAAAAATCAGCCGTCAACAACGGGTCAACCAACAGGGCAGTTACCGGCAAACGGAAAAATTAGTCGTAAATCCGCGCCAGCAAAACCGACAAAGACTAAAAATAAGTCAGGCGGCATGACGAGTCAAGGTACATTATACCGATTAACGATTAAATCAGATTAAGTGAAAGGGTGAGTCACATGCAACAACTCATTTCAATTGTGGTACCTGTTTATAATGAAGGCGATGGGTTGACGGCTACTTTTAAAGTACTGCGGCGATTTAGTCACCGTTTAACCCAGTATCAATTTGAATTTATCTTTGTAAATGATGGTAGTCAAGATAATAGCGCGACGTTAATTGAACAACAGGCAAAACAGGATTCCCGGTTTAAGTTAATTAACTTTTCCCGGAACTTTGGTCACCAACTCGCCATCACTGCTGGTTTGCGCTATGCTGGTGGACAGGCAGTGGCCGTGATGGATGCAGACTTACAGGATCCGCCAGCTGTGATCGGTCACATGTTAAAGAAATGGGAAGCTGGTTATGATGTAATTTATGGGCAACGTGAGCGCCGGTTTGGCGAGACTTGGTTTAAACGCACTAGTGCAAAATTATTTTATCGAGTGTTACAACACATCACGACAACCAATATTCCAGTCGATACAGGTGATTTCCGCTTAATGGACCAAAAAGTCGTCCGCGAATTAAATCGCTTGGGTGAACCTGACCCCTTTGTTCGTGGTTTGGTAAGCTGGGTTGGCTTTAAGCAAACGGCAGTTTTGTATCAGCGCCAAGAGCGAAAAAATGGGGTCTCGAAATACCCGTTAAAGAAAATGGTGGCTTTAGCCATGGCTGGGATCACATCTTTTTCGACATTACCCCTTAAATTAGCGTACTGGACAGGCGGTGTTGCAATTGTCACTGGATTGATTGGCTTCAATGTAATGTTGTTTCGTCATAGTTGGCAGACAAATTCGCTGATAATCTGCAGCAGTTTTTTTCTCAGTGGCATTATTTTAGTTAATTTAGGTCTGCTAGGTTCATACGTTGGTCGGATTTTTAATGCAGCACGGCAACGACCACGATACATTATTGCCAGTACACAAGGCTTTAATCAATTAATCGCACAATCCCACAATGAAAAAATTTCCCAACCTCGATTGCCTGGTGGTTTACGGCAACACAATTGATGATTGTTTCACTTAAAAGCACTGTTAAAATTTGATAACAGTGCTTTTTTGTGACGATATTTGATTGAATTATGATCGCCTGCAGTTGAAGCAATGTAAGCGAGTTTATGATATCATTGGAGTTAATTTGATAGTTTGAGATTTTGGGAGGGATTTATCATGGCAGGTAAGCAACGCTACGGTGCCAATGTGATTCTTGAAAGTTTGATCAATCATGAGGTTAACTACGTTTTTGGAATTCCGGGTGCAAAAATTGATCGGTTATTCGAAGTACTGGAACATAGTGATAATCCAAAAAAACCACAATTAATTATTGCACGCCATGAACAAGGTGCCGCCTTTATGGCATCAGGAATTGGCCGGATTACAGGCAAACCTGGTGTTGTGATGACCACTTCTGGTCCGGGTGTTAGCAATTTAGCAACTGGTGTGGTAACCGCAACTGCTGAAGGAGATCCAGTTTTAGCAATTTCTGGACAGGTTCAACGTGCCGACCTTTTGCGGTTAACTCATCAAAGTATGGCTAATGCAGCACTGATGGCGCCGATTACAAAATATAGTGCGGAAATCCAAGATCCAGAAAATGCGTCAGAAGTATTGGCTAACGCTTATCGGGCCGCATTATCGGCAAAACAAGGAGCGAGTTTCGTCAGTGTTCCGCAAGACGTTACAGATGCTCAAGTTAGTCGGCCAGCAATTATGCCATTGCAAGCGCCAAAGTTAGGGCCAGCAAGTCCAGCCGACATTACGATTTTAGCGCGGAAAATTAAAGCAGCTAAACTACCAGTCTTTCTAGTTGGGATGCGTGCGTCATCAGCTGAAGTGACACGTGCGCTGCGTAATATTTTATATGTATCCGATATTCCAGTGGTGGAAACATTCCAAGCAGCTGGGATGATTTCCCGGGAATTAGAAAAGAATTTCTTTGGTCGGGTGGGCTTGTTCCGTAATCAGCCTGGCGACATGTTATTAAAACAAAGTGATTTAGTCATTACAATCGGTTATGATCCAATTGAATATGAACCGCGTAATTGGAACGCAGAAAATGATGCACGAATTATTGATATTGATGATATGGCAGCTGAAATTGATCATAATTTTGAGCCTGAAACTGAATTAATTGGTGACATTGCCCAAACTTTGGATTTCTTATTGCCTTATTTACGTGGTTATGAAACAAAAGCAGAAATGAAACAATATTTAGCAGGTTTACGGCAAAAATTAGAAAAACGTGATTTACCGCCCCAGGTTGCAGCAGATCAAAAATTAGTCCATCCATTAGCAGTTATTTCTGCATTACAAAAACGAGTTAGTGATGAAATGACGGTAACTGTTGATGTCGGTAGTTTTTATATTTGGATGGCGCGGCATTTTCGCAGTTATCAGCCACGGCACTTACTATTTTCTAATGGGATGCAGACTTTGGGCGTTGCGCTACCTTGGGCAATTTCAGCCGCATTATTACGGCCTAACACACAGATTGTTTCGGTTTCTGGGGATGGTGGCTTTTTGTTTACTAGTCAAGAACTAGAAACTGCAGTACGGCTGAAATTAAACATTGTGCAGTTAATTTGGAATGACGGTACTTATAACATGGTGAAATTTCAAGAAGAGATGAAGTACGGTCGAAGTGCAGGCGTTAATTTTGGCAATGTAGATTTTGTCCAGTACGCTAAAAGTTTTGGTGCCACTGGTTTACGGGTTGATCACGCTGGTGACTTAGAAAAAGTGCTCGATCAGGCCTTTGCTACTGATGGACCAGTTATTGTTGATATCCCGATTGATTATTCAGATAACGATAAGCTCAGTCAAACGATTTTGCCAGATCAATTTTATTAATTAATGAAAGGAAGTACTGGAATGGACGAACAGAAAAAATATACCACGTTATTTCAACACGGAACGTTAAGCCTTCTGGTTCCCGGATTATTTGAGGGGACTATGACAGTCGGTGAGTTATTACAGCATGGTGATTACGGTATTGGCACGGTTCAGGATTTAGATGGTGAAATGGTAGTCATTGCTGGTAAAGCTTATCAAGTAACAGGTTCAGGTAAGATTAATCAATTAAAACCGGAGCAAGCCGCGCCTTTTGCCACGGTTCACTTTAACGCACCACACGCGCAGACAACATTAAAGGACATTGATAAATCAGCGTTAGAGCAACATTTATTGGAAAAATATCCGTACCGTAATGTTTTCTTTGCGGTTAAAATTGAAGGTGAATTTGCCGTGATGCATACGCGTGCTGTCGAAGCACAAAAAAAGCCTTACCCAAGTTTAACAACTGCAACGAAAACACAACCAACATTTGATGCCAAAAATGTGCAAGGAACTTTAATTGGTTACTATGCGCCAGCTTTATTCCAAGGTGTGGCAGTGGCAGGCTATCATGTTCATTTTCTAAGTGCAGATCATCAAACCATCGGCGGCCATGTTTTAGACTATCACTTAAAGCAAGGCCAGGTTGCCATCCAGCCTTTCGCCACACTGCAACAACATTTCCCGTTAGATGATCAAGCCTTTTTAAAAGAAGACTTTGACTATGGCGATATGGATCGATCAATTAATCAGGCTGAAAAATAGAATATTACTTGTTAAATAATGAGATGTTCGTTATACTGTAACAAAGATTGAGGTTGCAGAAAACAATAGTAACTAGTTGGAAGCGAAAAAGCGTTATTGAAAACTAGTGAAAGGGTGATCTGCCGAAATGGTCATTTGCTTTTTCAAATGGCTGTTGGGGCTTGGCTGAATAAGTCAGGAACTGTCGTGATGATAATCATCACGGGGCGCTATCGACTAACAGGAAAAGACACCGTCTTTTTATGTAGTGTGCGCGCTATGTAAAAAGACGTTTTTTATTGTTAGATATCGTCGTGACCTCTAAAAATAATTTACTGGAGGAATTTTTTAGATGGCACAACAGCATATTGAACACGAACAAGGTGTAAAGCGTGAATTAAAAACACGACATTTATCCATGATTGCCTTAGGTGGCAGCATTGGAACCGGGCTATTTGTTGCCTCTGGATCTGCTATTTCAAAAGCAGGGCCAGGCGGCGCGTTAATTGCCTACATCGGAATTGGCTTAATGGTGTACTTTTTAATGACTAGTTTAGGTGAAATGGCGACTTACATTCCGGTTTCAGGTTCGTTTGCCACTTATGCCGGCCGTTTTGTTGATCCAGCACTAGGGTTTGCAATGGGTTGGAACTATTGGTTTAATTGGGCAATTACGCTAGCGGTAGATGTGTCCACTACGGCGATTGTCATGCATTTTTGGTTACCCGATGTTCCGGGCTGGATTTTTAGTCTATTTTTCCTGTTAGTGATTTTTATCATTAATATTTTATCCGTAAAATCTTTTGGTGAAACTGAATTTTGGTTATCAATTATTAAAGTTGTCACCGTGATTGTCTTTTTGATTGTCGGCTTTTTGACAATTTTAGGCATTATGGGTGGTCATGGTCCAGCAATTGGGTTACACAATTTTACAATAGGTAAAGCGCCATTTGTTGGTGGTATTCCAGCTATTTTAAGTGTGTTTGTCGTTGCTGGCTTTTCATTTCAAGGAACAGAATTGATTGGTATTACTGCTGGTGAATCGGCAACACCAGAAACAAGCATCCCTAAGGCCATTAAACAAGTTTTTTGGCGGATTATCTTATTTTATATTTTAGCTATTTTTGTCATTGCGGCGATTTTGCCTTATACAAGTAAAGATTTACTAGGATCTAGCGCTGGTGATGTGGCAATCAGTCCATTTACTTTGGTTTTCAAGCGTGTTGGCCTAGCAGGAGCGGCTAGTATTGTTAATGCGGTTATCTTAACGTCGGTGATTTCGGCAGCTAATTCGGGGATGTATGCATCGACGCGGATGCTTTGGGCGATGTCAAAGCAAAAAATTGCGCCTAAAGTTTTTAGTCACGTTAACCGGCATGGTGTACCTGTTGCAGCCTTATTGATGACCACAGTAGTGGGACTATTTACCTTTTTAACTAGTATTTGGGGCCCACAAATTTATTTATTCTTGGTTTCTGCTTCTGGTTTAACAGGTTTTATAGCTTGGTTGGGCATTGCAATTTCACATTATCGTTTTCGCAAAGCTTTCATTCGGCAAGGTCATCATTTGAGTGAATTACATTATCACGCGAAGTTATTTCCGGTGGGACCGATTTTGGCAATGGTGTTAGGTATCTTAGTGATTGTAGGTCAAGATTTACACGCTGTTCAAAATTTTGATTGGCAAGCATTAGGGATTAGTTATATGAGTGTACCGTTATTTATCATTTTATTTGTTTACTATAAGTTGCGGCATAAAACACACTTGATTCCGTTAGATCAAGTTGATTTATCTAAAGCAGACCAAGATTAGTTCAATGAACGAAATAAAGCATTCAATTTCTGATTTTCAGTAAATTGAATGCTTTTTATTTTGCTGCATAAATGGTTTTAATTTTTAAATATAAACTGTAATAATCGCTTTCTTGAGCATCTAAGCGCCAGTGTAAAACGGGAAGTCGTCGCTGTGTTAATTGTTTAATTAAAGGCGCATGTGCGTCAATGGTTGTCAAAATAAGGTCTGCATCTGCAGGACTAGCATTTTGGTCTAAAATTTGAGCAATGCTAATGCGATCTAAAAAATATAACAAGTCAGATGTTAATAAATCACTATTTTCAGCAACTAACCAAATCTTAACAGTTTTTTGAATTTCAAACTTTTGGAGTTGTGGGTGTAATAAATAACAAAGATACTGACTTAAGGCCTGTCGCTTGCGATAGAGTTGGGGCATTTTTTTTCGTACTTGTGGAATTGTAAAAAAATCTGCAATTACCTGACAAATGGGTGAATTTGCGTATTTTTCCGTATCAGATTGTAAGAATTCAATGATTTTGGGATAGTTTTCTTGAATAATTGCCGTAGTCATTAAAGCGCGCAACAAACTGACCATAACAAGATTATTGTCAGTTTGTAATGAGGTTTGGTAAGTTTGTGCAAGATGGTTTAAAAGGGCCAGTGCAATCTGCCACAATGGATTATTTTGCGTTTTAAAATAGTTAAGCAATTTGGCTTCGCGCTGATTATAATCTGGTACAGAGGTGATTAAACTTGCCTGGGCGAAGAAGAAAAATTTCTTTTCAACTTGCTGTTTTGCGGTGGAAACCGTGGGTAAGAAATGATCTGGAAAGGTTAATTGTGCAAAAAGCGAATTTTTTGCTGTAATGAGATCAAATGCACGACTGTCTTGAACTAAGTAACCACGACTGACGCGAACACGAATAATACCTAACAATAAAACCTGTTGCAGTGTGACAATAAAGTCTTGGTGTTCTGGGTTCTTTTCTAAATAAGCATCACGAATAGCCACTTCACTGAAATCATGCAATGGCCACTTAATACCATGGAAGCCAATCCAATAAACAATAAAGAGAAAATAACGAATATTCATCTCGTTACCCGTGATTTTTAGATGAGTATAAGAAAAACGCAAAGAATAGCGCGTCATGAAATGTTTGACAGGTGTTGATTTACGTAACAAAGTAGATTTACTAACAAAATGACGCTCACAAAAATCGGCAACAGTTGGATTCGAAGCTTGAAAAAGATAATCAATAAATTGAAACACTAATGATTGCTCAAGTAGAAAAATCCGGTACTGGTCTAATGAAATCTTAAAAGTATGTTGCGAAAGTAATTTTTGCCGCCCCGTTGTTGAATTAAGGCTGTCGTCTAAAGCTTGCATGTCGCGTAACAAGTCTTGAAATGTATTATAAGCTTGCTGATATGAAAGGTGCAGGCGATCACTGATGTCGTTAATTGTAAGTGAAGTTGCATCAGTTGTTTTCAGAACGCGAAACATTTGAAATTTTTGTTGGTCCGCTTTTTCCAAAAATAATTCTTCGAACAGCATCGTGGGTCTCCTAACAAGTGTTTACCATTATTTTACTATTCTAATAGGTAATTGCAAATGCCAGTTTCTAAAAGAAGTAATCGCTTTTTTAAACTGGCATAAAATTAATTGTTATTGTAGTGTTGCTAGCAAAAAGGAGATTGCAACAAAAGAATAACTTTTATCACAATCCCCTAGAATCTTTGATAATTAATCTTGGTTAATTAAATGTAGCTGGTTAAAAAATTATCTGCGTTGATTGCCACTTGCGATGTTAGTGATTTGATGTAGTTGGGAAATTTTTTGGTCGATGATGTTTAAAACACGTTTGTGAGCCAAGTCATCATTAACGAAATCTAGTTGATCGCCATTAATTTGTAGCTTAGGACTTTCATCATAATCCTGATACCATTTTGAATAGCGGTGATTAAGTTCTTGGTAATAATGGTAAAGGCTCGGATCTTGTGCGATTTGTTCATAAGGACGGTTACGTTTAGCGATTCGTTTTAACATAGTGTCAAAGGAAATGTTAATGTGAATCAGTAGTCCTGGCTTTTTATGGTAGCTTTGCTGTGGTAGTTCTTGTAGCATATTTTCAAGTAAGGAATCGTAAACAGCGACCTCAGTGTCCGTGGCCCGACCTAGATCAGCATTAAGGTGAAAAAGCAAGGAATCTTCAAAGATTGATCGATCAATGACACTATTTTGAATTTTGTCTGCTGCTTTTAATTGAGCTAAACGCTTATTTAAAAAGTAAATTTGTAATAAAAAAGCGTATTTTTGCGGATCCTTGTAAAAGTAGGGTAATACTGGATTGTTATCGACAGATTCATAAAAGGCTTTTGAGTTTAAATGCTTTGCTAATAGAGTTGCTAAGCTTGTTTTTCCGGCACCGATAGTTCCTGCAATTACGATCATAAAATATAGACTCCTTAATGGTTTTAGATTAAACAGTACTATATATTGTATCATTGAAGAATTGCTTTGCAATATATAGCAGAAATTTTAATTCGCTACGGAAGATAATTTTAGATGTTATTACTATAGTAGAAACAATGAAAATAAATGGTGCTGTAGTCATTACGATTATTTTTATGTCTATGCGTTATTTTATAGTTGCAAATGAATTAAAAAGAGGAAGAGTTTTCCATTTGGATAATTCAAAGATTTTTGAACTGGATATTTACTGTGAGAGCGTCGCTTTTGGCCCGGTGAAACCGTACGATTTTTGGATGCATAATAATGAGTGTTCGCGGTTAAATAAAAAATAATTTTAATTATCAAATCAGCTTGACGCTACGAAATAATATTGCTATAGTATTGATTGTTGTCAGTTAACGTTTGTTTAATTAACTGAATTTGGCCTTGACAACCATTGATTAGTTTTGCTAAACTAAGCTGGTTGTCATTTGAGCCTTTATGCAATAACTGC
>NZ_AYYI01000063.1:0-6231 GCF_001436505.1 Loigolactobacillus rennini DSM 20253
TCTGCCATCAATAATAGATAAATCTATTACCAACAACAGATATTGTAGAGCCGTAAAAAAGCAGTATAAACCAGCATTAGCTGGTTTATACTGCTTTAAACACTGTTTTTAATTTAAGCCCGCGTGTGTGCTTTTACTAAATCAATGACTTCTTGATTGGTTTCAGCTTCAGTTAAAGCCTTATCCGTCAAAGCCTTCATATCTTTAGTGTCTAAGCGCCGCATCAAGCTGCGGATCTTCAAAATTGAAGTTGCGCTCATGGAATATTCATCCAAGCCCATGCCTAACAGCAATGGCACCATCACTGGATCCCCAGCTGCTTCACCGCACATTCCAGTCCATTTACCCTCTGCATGCGAGGCATCGATAACGCGCTTAACTAAACGCAAAATGGATGGATTGTAAGGTTGGTATAGGTAAGAAACACGTTCATTACCCCGATCAGCCGCCATTGAGTATTGGATTAAGTCGTTAGTGCCAATGCTAAAGAAATCAGCGTATTTAGCCAACTTATCCGCAATCATTGCTGCTGCTGGGATTTCCATCATCATACCGACTTCAATTTTATCAGCTACAGGTGTTCCTGCCTTAATCAGCTTTGCGCGCTCTTCATCATAAATCGCCCGTGCCTGTTTAAACTCTTTAACCGTCGCAATCATTGGAAACATGATCGCTAAATTGCCGTAGTTTGAAGCACGTAGTAACGCACGTAATTGAGTACGGAAAATGTCTTGGCGGTCAAGACTAATCCGAATTGCCCGATAACCCAAAAATGGGTTCATTTCTTCTGGCAATGGTAAGTATGGTAAATGCTTATCCCCACCGATATCCATTGTCCGTACGACAATTTGCTTACCTTTCATTCCTTCAAGGGCACGCTTATAGGCAGCAAATTGCTGGTCTTCAGTCGGTAATTCCGCTGAATTCATATACAAAAATTCAGAGCGGAACAAGCCAACAGCCTCTGCGCCGTTATCAGTTGCACCAGTAACATCATCTGGCGTCCCAATATTAGCGGCAGTAATCAATTGTTTACCATCTTTTGTGACTGTTTGTTCGTCTTTAAGCTTTTCCCATTCTGCCTTTTGTTTGGCAAAATCTTTGGCAGCCTGATCATATTTGTCAATGTCAGCTTGATCTGGATCGACTAAAGCATCGCCAGAGTTACCATCGACAATGACCATTTGGTCTGCTTTAATTTCAGCGGTTGCTTTTTCCGTCCCGACAATTGCAGGAATTTCCAAAGAACGCGCCATAATTGCAGAATGACTGGTCCGGCCACCTAAATCAGTGACAAAGCCCTTGACGAACTTACGATTTAATTGTGCCGTATCACTAGGAGTCAAATCATGCGCAACAATCACAACTTCTTCATTAATCAAAGCTGGATTAGGCAGCGTGACACCTAACAAATGGCTCATAACCCGTTTTGTTACATCGCGGACATCAGCTGCCCGTTCCTGCATATAAGGATTATCCGTCATTGCTTCAAATGTTTCAACAAACTGGGTTGAAACATTATGCAGTACTTGTTCGGCGTTAATTTTATCATTCTTAATGCCCGTTTCGATGGCACCGACAAATTCTGGGTCTGCCAAAATCATCATGTGGGCATCGAAAACTTGAGCTTCTTCTTCACCTAAGCTGCTAGCTGCAATTTCACGAATCTTTTTCAATTCGTCTTTAGATGCAGATACCGCATCATTTAAACGTGCAACTTCGCCATCAACATCAGTAATAGACTTTTTGGAAAATGATAAATCAGGTTGAACAAGCAGGTAGGCTTTTGCACGCGCAATGCCATCACTAGCCGCAATCCCTTTTAACATTTTCGACATTAGTCAGATAGTCCTTCCTTTTTCATTGTTTCGGCAACAGCTGCCATTGCATCTGCTTCATCAGCACCTTCAGCTGAGATTGTAACATCAGCGCCTTGACCGACACCTAATGACATCACACCCATAATGGACTTCAAATTAACTGATTTGCCCTTGTATTCTAAATTAATATCTGAATTGAATTTGCTAGCTGATTGAACTAACAAAGTTGCTGGACGTGCATGGATACCTGTGTCAGCTGTAATATGAAAATCGCGTTTTTCCATGAATAATCATTCTCCTTTAGCATTATAAAAAGTTTATGTTAGGGTTTTCCTTTTCTTAAGTTACAAAACAAGATTGCCCTTTCAACAGTTAAGATTACCATTTTTCAACCGGTTCGACAAGCTTTTTACTTGGGTTTTCACGGGACTAAAAATTTACAGCAGTTAAATTAAAGTTCCAATTTAACAGGAAGAAACTTACGGCGTGCTCTTTTTATACCGGTAAATTACTGTACCACCTTGCTGCGCCTCCCCGACAATATTTTGCCGTTGGGGAAATTTCAACCAAGCACTGCGAAAATCGTGAAAAGTTTCTGGTGTGATTTTTAACTGCTCACGCTTGCCAGCAGCTAATTCTTTTATTTGTGTTAAATAATCAATCATAACTTTTGCCTCATTTCTATACCTATATTAAACTAACATTGTAAGTGTTATGCAACTCACTGGCAAAAATTAGCACTCAAAAATATTTCTGCTAATTTTATGAGTAAAATACTTGTATTTCAATATGCGTGTTGTATAATGCTGTTGAAAGGTCAAAGTTGGTCAAACGATTTTTGATCTTTTAAATGCGCTACGAAACAAAGTTCGTACGAAAGGTTGTGAAACGATCTATGCTGTGTCAAAATTGCCAAAAAAATGAAGCTACCATTCATTTGTACACGAATGTTAATGGTAGACGTAAACAAATTGACCTCTGCCAAAACTGTTATCAATTATTAAAACAGCAGCAAAATGGTCAGGCACGCAATGCCATGGGTCCTAGTGATCCTTTTGGTTTCAGTAACCTGGATGACATTTTTCGGGCGATGGGCCAAGGTGGTATGAATGATGGTCAACAAATGGGCTATCAGCAAGGGCCACAAACCCAGTCTGGGCGTGGCGGCGGCCGTGGACCTAATGGTAATGGCGGCAAAGGCTTATTAGCACAGTTTGGTGTTAATTTAACTAACTTAGCCCGCCAAGGTAAAGTCGATCCAGTGATTGGCCGTGACAAAGAAATTTCACGTGTTATCGAAATTTTAAACCGGCGGACTAAAAATAATCCAGTTTTAATTGGTGAAGCCGGTGTTGGTAAAACGGCGGTTGTTGAAGGCTTAGCCCAAAAAATTGTCGCAGGCCAAGTCCCACAAAAATTGCAGAGTAAAGAAGTTGTCCGGTTAGATGTTGTTTCCTTAGTTCAAGGCACAGGTATTCGGGGCCAGTTTGAACAACGGATGCAACAACTAATGAATGAAGTACGTAAAAACACAAACATCATCTTGTTTATCGACGAAATTCATGAAATTATGGGTGCTGGTAATGCTGAAGGTGGCATGGATGCTGGCAACGTATTAAAACCAGCATTAGCCCGGGGCGATTTCCAACTGATCGGGGCAACCACATCCAATGAATACCGGAAGATTGAAAAGGATTCAGCCTTAGAACGGCGGTTCCAGCCAGTTCAAGTGGATGAACCAACAGTTGATGAGACCATTCAAATCTTGAAAGGTTTACAGCCAAAATATGAAGCTTATCACCATGTTAAATACACGGATGAAGCAATTAAAGCAGCGGCTACCCTTTCTAATCGTTATATTCAAGACCGCTTCTTACCTGACAAAGCCATTGACTTGTTAGATGAAGCTGGTTCACGAAAGAATTTAACCATTGATACGGCTGATCCTAAAGTGATTAAAGAAAAATCCCAACAAGCTGAAAAGCAAAAGCAACAGGCCTTAAAACAAGAGGATTATGAAAAAGCTGCTTACTATCGGGATCAAATCAGCAAACTTGAAAAAATGCAGAAAAATGATTCTGCCGCTGAAGAGACCCCATCTGTTGGCATCAAAGACATGGAACACATTGTTGAACAGAAAACAAACATTCCGGTCGGTGAATTAAGAGCTAAGGAACAAAAGCAGCTTAAGACTTTAGCCCACGATTTAGACCAACACGTTATTGGACAAACACAAGCAGTGGATAAAGTTGCCCGGGCAATCCGGCGGAATCGGATTGGCTTTAATAAATCCGGTCGGCCAATTGGTTCTTTCTTGTTCGTTGGCCCTACTGGTGTTGGTAAAACCGAATTAGCTAAGCAGCTTGCCCGCGAATTATTTGGTTCCGAAGACTCAATGATTCGCTTTGACATGAGTGAATACATGGAGAAATTCTCGGTTTCTAAATTGATCGGGTCACCGCCAGGCTATGTTGGCTATGAAGAAGCTGGTCAACTAACGGAACAAGTTCGGCGTCATCCTTATAGTTTGATTTTACTGGATGAAATTGAAAAGGCACACCCAGATGTAATGCATATGTTCTTGCAAATCTTAGATGATGGCCGGCTAACTGATGCACAAGGTCGGACTGTTAGCTTCAAGGATACCATTATCATCATGACTTCTAACGCAGGTCAAGGTGACGCCGAAGCTAATGTTGGGTTTAGTGCAGCAGCTTCTGGACACACGCATTCAGTTTTAAACCAGTTATCTAACTACTTTAAACCTGAATTCTTAAACCGGTTTGATGATATTGTTGAATTTAACTCCTTAACTAAGGCTGACTTGGTTAAAATCGTCGACTTAATGTTAGATGATGTTAACGACATGACAGCTGATCAGGGCTTAAGGATTCACGTCACACAACCAGCTAAAGAAAAATTAGTTGATTTAGGTTATAATCCAGCGATGGGTGCACGGCCATTGCGGCGTGTCATTCAAGAACAAATTGAAGATCGCATCGCGGATTACTATTTAGACCATGCAGCAGATAAGTCATTAACTGCTGATGTAAAGGATGGTCAAATTGTTATTCGTCCTTATCAAGCAGCAACAACAGACTCAGCTGATGACGATCAATCAACTGATGACTAATTAACTTACTAAAAAGCGTTCTGGCAATATTGCCAGAACGCTTTTTTATACTCTAAACTTGCTAAAATTAAGTCATCAATCATTTTTTAACTGGTGCAGTACCCTTTTATTGGGAATTTTATTTTGTTTTACGCTGTTTTCTACTATAATGAAAGTATCAAGTGCTTTTAGGTGCTAGATAAATGCTGAGCGGTTTTAAGCATCCAATTGAAAAAGGAGCATCTAGTTATGCAATTAAAAGACGTCACCACCGATTATCAAAATTTAGTGACCAGCCAATTAAAACATACCGATGCCACAGTGATTCACGTCTTTGCTTTAGCGGACACTTTGGTGATCTACACTAAGGCACCAAGTCATGATGAAATTTTATTGACCAATCGCCAGCGTAACATTTACCCTGACGAAATTGATTTTGTACTCACCCAATTAATCCAGAAATCGCGTACAGAAGTCAATTTAATTACTTCAGAAAAATTAGCCGAAGTTTCACTACCGCATGATTCAAACTAAACAATCAGTCATATTTATTTAAAGAGGAGGGTTAAACAGTGAATTTCTTAAAACGACTTAAAGCTTTCTTTAACCCTCAACAACAAATCGCTACTGCTCAACTACCTTTAAATTCCGACTACCAGTCTATTATCCGTCGCCGGCAAAACCGGTTGCCTTCTACTGCTGGCAAAGCTTATCTACCAATGGCTAGCCAAATTCAAAAACCTAGCACCCAAGTCCGGCCAGATTCCTTCGTGATTGTCTTTTACTTCACTGAAACTGGTCAACGATTAGCACAACCACAAATCGTTAGTGGTGTCCGGGGACAAGCGTTTAAAATTACGCTTCATCAATTTAAAGATTATTATCTAAGCCGACTGGACAATTATCATGGCTACTTTGTTCACTCGCGGGCGATCATTCAAGTTGTCTATGCCAAACAACCAGCCGCACCAGTCATCGTTTTTCATTTTGATGATAATCATCACCTATTAGCAGCCCCTGAGTACTTAGTAGGGCAGCTGGGGCAGCGCTACGAAACCCATTTTTTGAAATCAAAAGATTACCGCGTTCATCATGTCACCACTAATCAAGTAGGACGTTTTAGTCAAACCACACAAGTCGTTGTTTATTCTTACCGGTTACGCAAAATTCGTTGGTCTAACCGCTATTTAACTGGTTTCATTCGTTTACAAAAACCAACAACTGGCTACCGACAGCCTGGTAGTGAGCCTTTGCGCACTAAATTGCCACAAAATACCGTCTGGCGCGTTTATCGGCGGG
>NZ_AYYI01000063.1:6293-18428 GCF_001436505.1 Loigolactobacillus rennini DSM 20253
CGCACACTGAACGAGTCAAGTATTACCGACAACCAGAGCAGCAATTGCCAACACCAGTACTTTTCCACCAAGCAGCTGCTATCCCCGGTTCACGCCGTGCGATTGTTGATTTCATCCCACAGCACACTTTACGAACTTGGACTCAACCTTATGGCGATGCTGCGACTTACGTTTCGCACGGACAAATTGTTAACATTATTCATGGCTTAATCTTGACCAACAATAGTGTTTGGTATGAACTTGAAGACCACACTTGGCTAGAAGAGCATTACTTAAAACTATTGTCAGCTGGTCAGCAGTTTACGTCACCAATTAAACGGTTAACTTAAAAATTGCGATTTAGAAAATCTATAGCTTAGTTAACGATGACATTATAGTAAAAAACAGGGTGATTCATTAATGAATCACCCTGTTTTACTACTGTCTCAGCGGACAATGTTTATAAGCCATTTAACACTCACTTATTCGTGACCAATGGCATCAGTAGACAATTTTTCAGTCAATTTAACGTCTGGATATTTTTGTTTAAACCACCGTTCTGCAAATTCATTTTCAAATAAGAACAAAGGTGCGCCTTGTCGATCACGTACCAGTAAATTACGAGAAGAAGACATTTTTTCATCGAGTTGATCTGGGTCAACCCAACGAGCAATTTTAGCACCCATCGGCTCCATCACAACATCAGAATGGTATTCATTTTTCATACGGAACTGAAAAACTTCAAACTGTAATTGACCAACCGCCCCTAAGATGTAATCGTCAGTCATATAAGTGCGATAAAGTTGAATGGCACCTTCTTGCACCAGCTGTTTCATCCCTTTATGGAATGACTTTTGCTTCATCACATTTTTAGCAGTTACTTTAACAAATAATTCTGGCGTAAATTGTGGCAATCGTGGAAATTCAATTGGCTGTTTCCCTGTATAAATGGTATCTCCAATTTGAAAATTACCGGTGTCATACAAGCCAACAATATCACCAGCTACTGCGGTTTTCACCGCTTCTCGACTATCCGCCATAAATTCAGTTGAATTGGATAATCGTAATTTACGCTGCGTTCGCTGCAATGTTACATCCATACCTTGATCAAACTCACCAGAACAAACGCGGACGAAGGCAATCCGATCACGATGGTGGGGATTCATATTCGCTTGAATTTTAAAGACAAAACCAGAAAAATCTGGTGCAGTTGGACTAAGATCTTGCCCACTACGCATTTTATGGGCTGCTGGCGCAGGCGCGTAGGTTAAATAGCTTTCTAAAAACGTTTTAACACCAAAATTAGTTAACGCAGAGCCAAAAAATACTGGCGTCTGCTGACCTTTAGCAATTTTGTCTGGATCAAATTGGTTACCAGCCTCACTTAATAATTGCACGTTCTCCAGTGCTTGCTGATAAATTGATTCTTGCTTTAAAGGATGATCTCCTTTAATCTCACCACTATCAGGGTCAATTGGTAAATAAGGATGCTGTTCATCTGTCGGATGATAAAGTGTCACCCGTTGATTATGCATATCGTATAAGCCTTTGAGTTCACGGCCCATCCCAATTGGCCAATTCATCGGATAAGCTTCAATATCCAGTAGTTCTTCTAATTCCGTTAATAAATCCAACGGTTCACGGCCATCTCGATCTAACTTATTCATAAACGTAAAAATCGGAATTCCCCGCATCCGACAAACTTTAAATAATTTTTTTGTTTGTGGTTCAATCCCCTTAGCAGTATCAATCACCATCACAGCTGAATCCACTGCCATCAAGGTCCGATAAGTATCTTCAGAAAAATCTTCGTGTCCCGGGGTATCCAAAATGTTAATCCGTTTGCCTTGATAATCAAACTGCATTACAGAACTAGTTACCGAAATGCCCCGTTTTTTTTCAATGTCCATCCAATCAGATTTAGCAAATTGGCCAGATTTCTTGCCTTTAACCGTACCAGCTTTGCGAATTACACCGCCAAACAATAATAATTGTTCAGTGATTGTGGTTTTCCCTGCATCTGGATGTGAGATAATTGCAAACGTCCGCCGCCGCTTTACGGCAGACGTTAATTCTGCTTTGTCCATAATCGTTTCCTTCCATAAAAAATTCGAGCTGCCGATTGGCTAAAACTCGAATCTAGTTGCGTCATTCAGTCATTTGGGCCTGCTTTGGCGGCTGCTGCTTCGGCAAAATCACCAGCACTTCTAGTAAACGCGAGCCTTCCACCGCACCAGTTTGCAGGCGCATTCCGTTTGCCAACGTTAAGGTTAATTGCTGTCCCAATTCAGGAATCGTGCCTAATTCAGCTAAGGTATAGCCTGCAATGGTATCAACATCAGGACTATCAATATGTGTTGCAAATAATTGGTTAAACTCATCTAAAGGCATATTCCCTTTGACCACATAGTGCTGCGCATCTAATTTGCGGTACAACACTTCAGCTTGATCAGATTCATCATCAATTTCACCAACTATTTCTTCCAAAACATCCTCGATAGACACCAAACCAACCAAACCGCCATATTCATCTAGCAAAACACCTAACTGCGTTTGTGTTTTTTTAAATTCATACAATAAACGGTCAATCATAATCGTTTCTGGAATAAATAGCGGTGACTGCATCACGTCTGCAATTTTAACGTGGTCAAACCCAACGCGATGAGCCTGTTGCAATAAATTCTTAATGTGGACGATGCCAATCACTTTATCTTTATCACCGCGATAAATCGGAATCCGTGAAAAATTATGCTGCAAAATCTGTTTAATATTTGTCGCATCGCCATCTTCAATGTTCAACATAAAGGCATCTGTTCGGGGCACCATCACTTCACGAGCCATTTTCGCCTGCATGTCAATGATACCTTCAAACATTTGAAACTCATCAGCTTCAATGACACCTGCTTTTTTTCCGTGCTCAATCATATCAATCATTTCCGCACGATTTAACTCTCGTTTAGTCTGGCGTTTAAATGAGCCGCCTACAAGCGACATCAAACCGCGAACCAGTAGTAATGCAAACCACGCCCAGGGTTTTAATAAACGCCATAAATTGAAAATTACAACACTGTAACGCTTAGCCGATTGTTCAGGGTGCCGTAGTGCTAATTGTTGCGGCACTAATTCACCACAGAGTAATAAAATTAAAATGGTAATTAACCCTAACAATAGCCAAATAAATGTAGCCGCCCAAGAAGTAATGCTAAAGTAAGCAATGCCTAAGCGCGTTAGACTAAAAATTGTACCAATAATGAGTAATTCACTTAACAAAGCTAAACTGCGCAAAACCGTCACTACCGCCAAACGGTGCGGCAACGTTGTCTTTAACCGTGTGGACTGATGATCATCATCACCTAGCCGCTGCGGCGTTATCTGTTTCATTAAGAAACTGAAAAATGTAAAAAACAAACTGAATCCAATGCCAATTAATAAAACGATCAACTGCACCCATATATAGCTATCCGGGTCAGAATTCATCGCTGCATCCACTCCGATCACTTCATTTACTTGTCAAATACTATCATGAAAACTGCTATTTTTCAATTTTCATCTTCATTAGTAGAAGATTTAGTCTGCTGTCTCAACCGATAAATCCCCCTAACATATTGCACCATTGTTTTGACAATGGCATAAAACGGCACTACCAAAATCATTCCCAATAAACCGGCAATGTTCCCCGCAACTAACAATAGAATAATGATAGTTAGCGGATGAATTGCTAATGTTTTGCCGATAACATTAGGATACACAAAATTGCCATCCACTTGTTGGACCACTACCACCACAACAATTACCAACACACACATCAACGGTGAGATGGTCACCGCAATGATTAATGCTGGCGCAATGCCGATGTATGGTCCAACATAAGGCATAATATTACAAATTCCAGCGATAAATCCTAATAAAAAGCTATAAGGTAATCCAATCATCAAATAGCCCAAAAACGTAAACAGCCCAACAAATAAACACTCAATTAACTGACCGGCAATATAAGCCGAAATCGTCTGGTTCATTTGTCGTAATAGTTCTGCCGCTTCTTCACCATACTTACTGGGCAGCATCCTTTGAATACTAGGAAGCAGACGTTGGCCATCTTTTAACATATAAAATAACATGATGGGGATGGTCAATGCTGTGATTGCGACATTAGTCACTGCCCCTAAAACACTGCCAAGACTACCGGTGAAAGAATGTAGCAAAGACTGCATCATGTGCCCAAATGAAACATTTAATTGTTTCACTAAGTGCTGCAAATCAATTCTTTGTAAAACCGGATTTTTAACTAATTTTTGCGCTTGTTGTGTCATGGCATCTGCCACAGCAGGTAAATTGGCCAATAATTGTGAAATTTGTGTCACTAAATTAGGAATTACTGCCCAGATCAACAACGCTAAGCCACCGAAAAAGAGTAGAAAAATAATTAAGATTGCCCAACCACGCGAAATCTTTAACCGGCCTAACCCTTTAATCAATGGATTAAATAGATAGAACAAAAAACCAGAAATTAAAATTGGAATAAATAACGTTGCGATGAAAGTACCAATCGGCGAAAAGATAAACCCAATTTTAGTACAAACATAAATCAATGTTGCAATAATAAGTGCTTCTAATGACCAAAATAATAATCGTGAATGGCGCAACCGCTCAAACAAGCCCAACACTTCCTTAAATTTGTCTAAAAACGTGCACTGATTGATTCCTACAATGTTATAATCATTTTACCAAATTTAATTTAGCGCTAACAGCACAATTTCCTGGCTGAGGAAAGGAGCCAGTTTATGCAAATTCTTCACACCACTAAACTTGACAGTCAAGTTTATCAGGACGCACTTGCCATCCGCAAAGCTGTTTTTGTTCAGGAGCAGCACGTTTCTTTAGCAGATGAAATCGACCAAAATGAAGCGCAAGCCTGTCATTTTGTCGGGTATTTAGCACAACATCCCATCGCAACCGCGCGTTTATTGCCAATTAACCCCACTACTTATCACATTCAGCGAGTAGCGATTATCCGCTCCCAGCGGGGAAATCATTTTGGCCGGCAATTATTTCAAGCACTCGAAAACTACGCTCGACGACAAAAGCACTTCCATTTAACGTTAAATGCACAAGATCAAGCAATCGGATTCTACCAACGCTTAGGCTTTCATGTCACCCAGCGTCCTGGTTTTATGGATGCGGGGATTCCTCATCACGAAATGCAAAAACAGTTAGTTTAAGCTAAAACGACCGTGGCAATTATGCCGCGGTCGTTTTTTGATCCAATTGACTTTCATTTACCGGTGCGCAAGTTCCAGGTAACGCTGATACCAAATATCAACATAAGCTTGTGAAAATGGCCCTTTTTGCTGATCTGACCAGTCCACTAAAATATTGACATTGGCTTTTAAAATTTTGTCAGTTGCGTTTGAATAACGCCACCGTTTCCGGTTCGCTGCGTATTCATCAACGTCTAACAATTTTCGTTCGCCATCCGGAAAAATTTTAACATCTAGATCGTAATCAATATACTTTAAAGCTTCACGATCCAACACAAACGGTGATGCCAAGTTACAATAATAGGAAACCCCATTATCACGGATCATCGCAATGATGTTGAACCAGTAATGGCGATGAAAAAAGATAATTGCCGGCTCTCGAGTAACCCAACGGCGCCCATCTGATTCCGTTACTAAAGTATGATCATTACAACCGATTATTTCGTTCTCCGATGTCTTTAAAACCATCGTGTCACGCCACGTCCGGTGTAAACTTCCGTCATGTTTGTAACTTTGGATCGCGATCGATTCCCCTTCTTTTGGAATGCGCATACGCTAACCTACTTTCTGACGTTTGTTAAATTGAAGTTGATAACACCGAATTATCATGAACATTATAGCAAATTTTTCTGTAAATGACGACGTTTTTGGTTAATCATTTCCTGCTTTTTCCGTTTCTACTGGTTGCTCAGCCAAAAAACGATCGATTTGCAATAAAGCAAAACCTTTACGGTAAAGCTGTTGTTTTGTTTTTTGCCGGCGTTGCTTATCCGGATAGCGCGCATTTTTATGCCAAGCTTTCTGTCCTTGTTGGACTAATGCTTGCCACTCTGTTGCATCATCTTTTTGTAAATCTAAACGGTCCAATAACTGGCTAACTAAATCTTGCGGATACCCTTTTTGTCGTAAACCCAAGCGAATTTTTTGCTGCTGTTGGCGAAAACTTAAGCGCCGGTAGCGATAGGCTAATTTTTGTGCCACTTTTAGCCCACTAGCTAACAACGCCTCATCAGAATATAAATCCAGTGCGTTTAAGATTAATTCTGGCGCAATTCCCTTTTCTTGCAATTTTTTTTGAATCACAATGGGGCCCTTATCACTAGTTCGTTTCATCGTCCGGACATAACTTGCAGCGTAATTGGCGTCATCGACTAATTTTAGTTGGTGTAGCCGCTCAATGACCTGTTGCCGAACTGGATAAGTCACATCATGCTGCTTTAAATACCGCCGAACTTCCATTTCAGAACGCAGTTGGTGGGCTAAATAATTCAACGCCAGCTGATAAGACTGTGCTTTTGCCTCAGCCGCAGTGATTTTTGCCTGCAATTGCGCGTCAATTTCTAAACCCTTCGCTAACCGAAATTGAATTAACACACTTTCACTGACGGGAAATGCGTATTGTTCATCCAAAAAAATATTGTAGCGGCCCTTACGCTTTTGCGCCGAAATTTTTGTAATGGTTGCCACTAAAATTGCCCCCCTATCGTCAGCTATTTTACAGTTACTTTCTAGCGTGTTTTCATTATAACAAGCCCGTTTGTAGATGCAACTACACCGATGCTCCTCCTAGTTCAAACTAAGCCTATGGTATACTGAAACAGCATTCTTCATAAAAGGGGCTAAGCCATGCAATACTATTCTTATCAACAATTATTAGCACAGGGCAACCGAGCCGTTCTTTGGCGCTATGGTTTTTTAATCCTGCTTTCATTGATCACCGTAATTTTACTAATTCTATTTTTATACCATCGCAATGAAGGTAAGTACCGTGAGCTTCTAATTATTTTTGCGCTGAGCGTCTGTTTATTAGGTGGCATTCAATTGAGCCACTACCAGCAATATCAAACTAGTTTAGACCAAAATGCACAGATCATCCACTTTTTAAAAACGGTTAGTCGTGACCAACAAGTATCGTTAAGCCAGCTTAAAACAACGCAAACAACACTAACTGACCATATGCTTTTAAAGGTTAAGCACCGCTATTATCAAGTGACATTTGATGAACATTATAGCAGTTATCAACTACAACCAGCCCGCTTGATTCACGATCGGCAGGTGAAGTGAGTTGTTTTCTTATCTTGAAATTGGCTTAAAATTTGCTTTAGGGTTGGTTTGTGTGATTGTCCAAATTAACTTATTAGGCAAAGGCAATCTAACGCCTACTAGTGCCATCGATCAAATTCAAAATTACGTCTTAGGTGGCATTATTGGCGGTATGATTTACAATACAGATATTACATTGCTGCAGTTCTTTTTAATTTTATTGATTTGGACTTTAATTGTACTAGTCGTCAAATTTATCAGTGATCATAACCGCCATTTAAAGCACTTTGTTACCGGTGAACCACACACTATTATCAAAAATGGTCAAATTTTGGTGAATGTCGCTACTCGATTCGGTCTCAGCGGCAGCGAATTATCTTTAAAATTACGGACAGCCGGCGTCGATGACCTTAGTAAAGTCAGATGGGCTGTTTTAGAACAAAATGGTCAATTGACAGTCACCATGCAAGGTGCGGATAGCATCCGTTATCCATTAATCGTCGACATGGTTATTAACCCAACCGTTCTAGAACTCATCGGTAAAGATGAAGCTTGGGTTCAAGAAAATCTTCGGCAACAAGGCTACCAGCTCAGTGATGTTTACTACGCTACCTACCGTCATCAAACTTTACAAGTCACTGCTTATCCACAGGCAGCAGCGCACTAATGCGCTTTTTAAAATGAAAGGAAAAGATTCATGCCGCAAAAAAAATATTATCATCACATTCAGATTGGACAGCGTTTTCCCTTAACCATTAAACGTTTGGGAATCAACGGCGAGGGAATCGGTTATTACAAGCGCACCATTGTCTTTGTTCCAGGCGCATTACCTAGTGAAGTGATTGTTGCAGAAGTCACTGCAATCGCACCACGTTATGTCAACGCTAAAATCCATCGTCTTCGGCAAGCTAGTCCTCAGCGTGTACAACCAAAAGACAGCGATTATTATGGTAAAGTCGGTGGCATTGAGTTAGAGCATTTAAATTATGCCGGCCAGCTAGCTTTTAAAGTAGATGTTATCAAACAAGCATTGGAAAAATTCAAACCTCAAGGCTACAAACACTACCGGCTACCAGAAACGATTGGCATGACAACGCCTTATGCCTACCGGAATAAAGCCCAATTTCAAGTTAGACGACACAATGGCCATGTGGCAGCTGGATTATACCAACCTCACAGTCATCGCCTGATCGACTTAAAAACATTTAGTACCCAGCGACCAGCGACCATGAAAGTCATCCGGCAAGTCGTTCAATTGTTAGAAGAACTTGCCGTCCCGATTTATGATGAACAGCACAATTCAGGCATCGTTAAAACATTAGTCGTACGTGAATCCTTTAGTACTGGCCAATTACAACTAACGTTCATCACAAATTCACAAAAGCTACCGCGAAAGCACCAATTAATCAGCCAAATTCAGACAAAACTACCGCAAGTGACATCCATTATGCAAAATATTAATCCTGGACGTCAGTCTCTAATCTGGGGAAAACAAACAATTAAGTTAGCGGGTACAGAGACCATCACCGAAACTTTAAATGGGGTAACCTTTAAATTATCTGCTCAAGCTTTTTTTCAATTAAACCCGCAACAAACTGCTAAAATGTACCAATTGGTTCAACATGCCTTACAATTAGCACCCGATGAAACATTAGTGGATGCTTACTGTGGTGTGGGCACCATCGGATTATCGTTAGCACACACAGCTAAAGAAGTCTGGGGAATGGATACTGTTTCTGAGGCCATTACGGATGCCCAGAAAAACGCCGCATTAAACCATATCAGTAACGCGCACTATCAGGTTGGTAAAGCTGAAGTACTATTACCACAATGGTTAAAAACCGGCTTTAAGCCAGATGCACTTGTGGTAGATCCACCACGTACTGGTTTAGCCAAACCTTTGCGTGATGCCATTTTAATCAGCCGTCCCAAAAAGTTTGTTTACATTAGTTGTAATCCATCTACTCTAGCACGTGATCTGGTTCAACTCACAAAAATTTATCAGGTCGATTATATTCAGTCAATTGACATGTTTCCACAAACAGCTCGGGTTGAAGCTGTTGTACGGTTAGTACGTAAGAAATAGTCAGTACCCTTAAAAAGCACAAATAGCGTACAATCCAGTAACAGGATTGTACGCTATTTAATATAACCGCTATTTGCTTAAGCGTTGTCCTAACTTAATTAAGTAATCACGCAAGTCATCTTTAATTTCTGGATGGTGCAATCCAAATTCAATGTTAGTGGTTAAGTAACCAAGTTTACTGCCAGTATCAAACCGATCACCAGTAAATTCACGTGCAAAAACGCGTTGGGTTTTATTCATATGATCAATAGCATCCGTTAATTGAATTTCACCGCCTGCATCTGGTTTTTGAATGTCTAAGCTTGCAAAAATTTCCGGTGTAAACAAGTAACGTCCAATAATTGCAAGGTCACTAGGTGCTTTTGAAGGCTTAGGCTTTTCAACAAAATTACGCACGTTGTACAAACCCTGTGCAGTTTCTGAAGCTGGATTGATAACACCATATTTTGACACTTCATTATGTGGCACTTTCATAACAGCTAACGTTGAAGCATGAACGCGGGCATAATCATTCATTAATTGCTTTGTCAAAGGTACCTTTGATTGTGTAATGTCGTCTCCTAACATCACGACAAACGGTTCATCAGCAACAAAATCTTTAGCTAGGCGTACCGCGTCACCTAGACCTTTAGGGTAAGGTTGCCGGACAAAGAACAATCGCACACCAATGTCGGTTGTGCTCTCCACTAATTTTAGCAATTTATCTTTGTGCCGTTTTTTTAATACCATTTCCAATTCTGGTACAGAATCAAAGTGGTCTTCAATCGGCCGTTTTGCCTTACCGGTTATGATGAGCATATCTTCAATTCCCGAGGCTTTAGCTTCTTCAACCAAAAATTGAATGGTTGGCACGTCAACGATTGGCAGCATTTCTTTTGCCATCGCTTTAGTAGCCGGTAACAATCGGGTTCCTAAACCAGCTGCCGGAATAATTGCTTTACGAACTTTCATAAACAGACTCCTTTTCCGATTCACAACACTTCTGTTAACCAAAAGTGGCGCTATTTATAAGATAAAGCGCTTAAAATAGATTTAATACGCCTATATTATAGCGTATTTTTATCTTATCTGATAGTCTCATTCTTTTTACGTTCTAGCAAGTGTTGCACCCGATTCTGGCTATACTCAACATCACCATAAAAGGTATATTGCACCACCACATTCACCATTGCACCAAACATGACAATCCAAGCAGAAAAATCTAACCACAATAACAGGACAATGAAAAAACCGATCGTCCCATAACTTAAAACCGTTTGTGCAAAATACCGTACGTAAAGTGAAAATAGTTGCGACAAAAGTAACCAGCTAACCGTCGTCAATAACGCACCAGGAAAGACACTGCGTAACCGTAATTTGACATTTGGTAATAAATAATAAATCAATAATAGCATCAAAAAAGCCACAATAGTTGTAACCGGCCATTTTAATGTGCTAAATAATTGTGGTAAATCAAAGGGAATGTTCAATAATGGGGTTAGCCAATCTAAAATTTGTTGACCAAAACTAAACACCAAAATTAGAATCACCAGGGCGATTGCTAGAAACAAAGTCATTAGCATCGATACAATCCGTAGTAAAATTGGATTTTGTCGGCCTAACACGCCATAAGTACGATCCATCATCCGCTTTAACGCATTAATGCCACGACTAGCTGCCCATAACGTCCCGATAGCACCAAAAGATAATAAACTACCACTACCATTAATAATGAAGTGACGTGCGATCGGTAAAATTTGTTTGGCAATTTCGGGTGGAAAAGCCGTAATCGCATAATCAATTAAATTTCGACCATCAATGTGTAGCAATGGCACAATGTTGCCCGCAAAAATAATCAGTGGAAAAAGGGACAGTAGTTCCCAAAAAGCCACTACCACTGCTGCATCGTTGATCCCTGAAGTTTTAATTTGCGCGATTAACAAATAAATAAAACGGCTACCACGCTGGCGACGACTCATGGGAATAACTTGATGTAATTTTCTTTTTGCCAAACTATTCCCTTCCTTTCACAGCGAGCAGTACAGATAACTGTATCATTTTAACACGAAAAGCAAGGACGACCTAACTTCCCAAAAATTCAGCAAAACATTTTCATTAACACTAATCTTTGCTATAATCGATCTGAATTAATCACATGCGCCTACTATTTTAGAGAAATAACTAGTTTTGCGCTGTAAGGAGTTAATAAGATGACACAAGCACACATTGTTTACGCTAGCATGACGGGTAATAATGAAGAAATTGCAGATATTGTCACGGACGCCTTAGAAGATTTAGGCGTCTCTGTCGCTGTCGACGAAATTTCACAAGCGGATGCAGACGATTTTGCAGACAGTGATATTTGCATCATCGCTACCTATACTTATGGCGATGGTGAATTACCCGATGAAGCACTTGACTTTTATGACGATTTACAAGAAGAAAATTTAAGCGGCAAAATTTATGGTGTTTGTGGCTCCGGTGACACTTTCTATGATGATAGTTTTGGAAAATCTGTAGACGATTTTGCAGCTGCCTTTGAAAAAACTGGTGCAACCAAAGGGGCAGAAAATGTTAAAGTCGACTTAGAAGCTGAGGAAAGTGACATTGAGCATTTAGAGACTTTCGCAAAAAGCTTGGTAGCTAAAGCGCAAGCTAATTAGCATTTAAATATAAAAAATCGTGTTTTGGTTATTTTAACCAAAACACGATTACGAGCAGTCCGTTACAGTTTAATTAGGGTCTAGAATTTTTGGTGTTGGAAAGTATTTCCATTCCAAAAGTACTAGG
>NZ_AYYI01000064.1 GCF_001436505.1 Loigolactobacillus rennini DSM 20253
ATACATATTATATGTACGAAGGCATTTCATTTACACAAGATTCTTGACGCTACCATATTTTTTTTTAGGTGGATAAATGAAAGCAACAAAATAGCTGAGTACAGCACCCACAATTAAATATAGAATAATCCAAATCTTAGTGTCAGTTGCTTTTACTTGGCTAAACCAATTTTTCATGTTCTTAACTCCTTTTAACGAATAATATCGATTAAATCTTTCCGGCTAGCAGCATTAGCTGGCATTACGCCAAAAATTAACCCGACAGCGGTTGAGACACCAAAAGCTAGTAAGAAACCACCTAAACTAAAGCTAGCATGAAATGGCATGACGGGTAACGCACTGATACCTAACGCCAGTAAAACGCCTAAACCGTAGCCGATCAGCCCACCTAAAATAGTTAACGTGGCGCTTTCCAGTAAAAACTGCATTCGAATATCTTGCTGGCGCGCTCCCATCGCGCGGCGAATCCCAATTTCCATGGTTCGCTCGGCAACCGAAATGTACATCATATTCATCACACCAATACCGGCAATAAATAAGGAAGTCCCAGCAACTGCAGACACAAAATAAGTAATGGCGTTTAAAATTTTCCCAAAAACGTCTGCTTGTGTTGTGGGGTCGCTGCTTTGGTAATCACCTTGATTACGCATACTACCTTGTGTTTCTAAAATGCGGATGGCCTTTTTACTCAATTTACTAGCTTTCGTACCTTTAGTTAAAATTAAGGTCAGCACATCACCGCTGCGTTCGTTTTGTACGTACCGTTGGTGGACACGTTTAGGTAGCGTAATGTTAGCGGGCATCTCACTACTCATGGCATCAGAAAAATTTACACTATCAGTGACTCGACTACGAATTCCCACAATTTCATAAAGATGGTCGTCAACCTCAACACCATGATGCAATGCGTTGGTAGTACTACCAAATAAACTTTTAGCTAGACTAACATCAATCACTGCTACTTGATTACCGGTCTGGTTATCGCTAGGCATTAACCGTCGACCAGCGACCACCGGACTACTTTTGCCTTTAGTAAAGTGGACTAAGACACTTTTCGTTTTATTTTTTACCGGTAAATTAAGCTGTTTGTAATCTCCTTCTGAACTGCTCTGTTTAACTTTAGTTACGCCAGGAAGTTGCTCAATTAAACTGAGATCACGCTGACTAAAAGGATCACTGTTAGTGTTTGCCGTACCATCCGGTAAAAAGACAATTTGGGTTTCAATTTTGCCAGATTTATTGGCTGTAATGCTTTTAGTTACCCAGTTTGAAAAACCATCGCCAATCGCTAAAATAGTCACCACTGCTGCAATCCCGATAATAATTCCCAACATGGTTAAAATACTGCGGCGTTTGTTTTTTAAAATGGCACGTAACGCCGTGGTCCATATTTCAGTGAAGCGCACGAGGTGTCACCTCCTGATCAGCGATAATCGCACCGTCCAAAATTTTTATTAACCGTTCACCATACTGAGATACTTGGGAATCGTGAGTTACCAATACAATGGTGGTTTTTTCCTGTTGATTCAAATCACGGAAAATCTGCATAATTTCTGCAGAAGTTTGGCTATCTAAAGCACCGGTTGGTTCATCTGCAATGATGAATTTAGGCTGGTGGACTAAAGCCCGGGCAATCGCCACTCGTTGTTGTTGACCACCAGATAATTCATTGGGAATCTTTTGACTGCTATTGGGTAACCCCACCCGTTCCAAAGCTTTTTCAACGATTGGTTTTGCGGCACGTTTAGATAAGTCCCCATAAAGTAACGGTAATTCGACATTTTCTAATATTGTATTATTACCAATTAATTTAAAGTTTTGAAAAACAAAGCCGACGCTCTGGTTACGAATCCGGGATAAAGTCCGATCACTAGCTTGTTGGTAAGATTTACCATTAAATAAGTATTCCCCTTCAAATTGCCGGTCAATAAATCCGATTAAGTTAATTAAAGACGTTTTTCCAGCGCCTGAAGGCCCCATAATCGATAAAAATTCACCCCTGTCAATCGCTAAGTTAATGTGCTTCAAAACATGGAACCGTTGTGAGCCATTTTGATAGTATTTATTGACATTCTTTAACTCAATCAGCATTTAATGCCACCTTCTGTCCATCCTTAAGTTGGTGATCGGGATTCGCAATAATTTGAGTGTGCGGCTTCACACCACCCATTAATTGCCAATAACCAGCTACTTTTTTAACCACAACTTTACGCCGGTAAGCGCGGTGGTGGCGCACAACGTAAACATAATGGGAAGCGCCATGTTTAATTAAACTAGCAGCTGGTAAATGAATCGTATTTTGTGGTACACGGATCTGGACGTTAAATCCATTAGTCAATTGCGGTTTAATTTTGACTTTAAATTGATAAGTCGCCGCTTGGTTACCACCATCTTGTCCACTAGTTGCTGCTTTTTCAGCTTGTGGTGTCCGGGCGATGGCAACAATTTCACCAGAATAACGGGCTGTATTGCTAACGGGAAGCACCTTAACCGCCATCTGTTCTTTTAACTTAGCATAATCGTACTCTGTCACTTCACCATCAATGATCTGATCGTCGCTAATAATCCGCATATTAGGCATTCCAGTTTCAGTTTGACTGTCGTCTAAAGCAACTGTACCAGATATTTTAGCGGTGACTTGGGGATTCAATTTTTCTTGTAAACGATTGAGACTTTCCTGCGCTTGCCGCAAAGTTAATTGATCCGCCGCCAAAGTCTGTTTCGCCTGTTGCAATTGATCCGCTGCAACGCCATTGTCATCGTCACTTACACTCACGCTAGAAACAGTTGATTTTTGTTTTTGCAAACTCGCAATGGCTTGATGATCATTTTGAATGGCTAAATTCGTCTTATCAATAGTCTGATTAGCTTCATCGATTTGACTTTGAACTTGGTCATCGTGAAATGTCATTAATACGGTTCCTGGCTCAACGTGTTCGCCATCTTTCACTTTAACAGCTGTTAAAGTCCCAGTACTACTAACGCCAGTTTCTACGGAAACCGTATCTTTAGCTGCCACCTTGCCTTTAAGTAGCAACGCATTATCTGGTTTAACTCGATGTGTCTGGTAATGGCTTTCCTGCGTTGCTTTTTCCTTATTAGCCTTCACTAAACCTACTGCCACAATCACACCTAATAAAACCAATACAATGACAATTAACCAACCCCGCTTGGACACCTTTTTCTTCATCTCACCAATATCCTCCCTTTGACAACCTTCAACGCCTAATGCCCCTGAACAAGAAAATAACTCATATTGGTCATGTTCACACAAATTGTGAGCAAAAAACCAATATGAGTCTTTAGCAATAGAACTCTGAAACTATTATGATAACTAAAATTCCACTTTTATTTTACCGATAATAACTAGTAAAAACAATTAAAATTTTAAAATAAGTGATGAATTGAACTTACAAAATACGGCACACTAAGCCATTTCTTCCAATGTTTCAATGGCTAAATTAATTTTATCATTAGCTTTTTGGCCATTTTGCATTTGATCCCAAGATAAATCCAATTGAATAACAGTCTGCTGTTTAGTTTCGAGTTGTACAAAATAAGTTGGTCTTAGCCAAGGCATATACAGCGCAAACGTACCAGTCCATCTAGCAATGAACGGCATTGGCTGATGCCGAACGACAACTGATTTAATTGCCGTTAATGGCAATGCTTTGTATTGCAATTGATTAGGAAACAAGAGCGCCACTAATTTTGCGGAGTAATGTTGCAAATCTAAATAGTACAAGTACCCAGCACCTAATCGCCAAGCACCATAAAGCAGTTTCAGGTAGAGCGGATAATAAATGAAAAACATACTTATAAAAACCAATAAGCCAGCTCCCAAACCGAGCACAATCTGCTGACTGAATAATCCAACTAGCCAACCGCTAATTAAACTAACCAAAATACTATTGAACAATGGCTGATAAGTGACTCTGCGGCCAAATTCTATGAACATGCTGCTTAATCCCCACCTTTCTGATCTGCTTAATTGACTACTATTAAAGATACTGCAAAAGCCAATCAAAAAGGGACGTTAGTAATTAACGTCCCTTTTTGACAAATTAACGCGCTGTTTGCAAAATAACTTTACGCATCCGACTTTCTTTCCGGAAAGAAACCTCGCAACGGCTACCATCTTGCATGGTGACTAACCGCGATTTAACATCATAATTTTGAATCCGTGCCGGATTAATTAAAAAGCTTTTATGGCAGCGAAATAAATTGTGGTATTTAGTCTCTAATGCATTAAGGTTGCCAGGATATTCCACAATCCCTTGATCATGATGAACTTCAATTTTTCCCGGATGCCCTGGTATAGTGGCAACATACAATAAGCTTGTCATGGGAATTTCATAAATCCGTGAACCGATCTGATAGCTGAAGTGTTGTTCTGAGGTTAGTAAATGTGTTTGATACCGTCGTAGGGCTACCCCAATATCGTCGCGTAAATTTTTGGCTACGGCCTCCCGACCATTATCTTTTAAGACAAAATCTAATGGCTCAACTTTACGTTCAAAAGTCAAAAAGGCCATTTCCGAATGCGTCGTGACGAAAACAATTTCAGCAAAACCTAATTGCTCGCGGATCTCTGTTGCGACTTGTAAACCATCCTTTTTGGCAGCCTTTAGTTCAATATCCAAAAAGAACAAGCCCCGAAAGTCAGGATGTGCCGCTACTTCATTCAATAGTAATTATGGATCCGCCGTTGCCAGCTCAACTCGCATATCTAAGCCTTCAATAAACAAATAACTTTCAATAATTTGTTGGTAGGCTTCACGTTGCGCTTTATTGTCTTCTAAAATATAAACGTGTAACACAGAAACTTCACATCCTCACTAAATCAATCATTACCCGGTACTGTCCGGCAACAACTTTTACTTCAAGGGTCATATTGGGAATGGCGTCCACCATTTGTTTAACAGTGGTCAAGCCCATACCGTGGCCGCTACCTTTGCTAGTATAACCAGCATCAAATAGTTCATTAAGCGCAAGCGGCTGGTCTTCAGCAATTGTATTTTGAATGATCACTTCAATTTCAGCTTGATTATATTTAATGTAAGCAATTCGGATAACCCCATGATCTTGTCGGTACGTTGCTTCGATTGCATTATCCAATAAAATGCCTAATATCCGGACTAATTTGACCATATCAACTGGTACCGCAGTAATTGGATCACGCACTTCTAAAAATGTTGTAATGTTATATTTTCGTGCTGTAACTAGTTTTTGGTAAGTCAAACTTTGCAGTGCCGGAACTTTCAACGCTTCAAGCCCATCAAAACGCATGTTATCCGTTTTAATTTCCTTACCTGTTTGTAACACAATTTGGCGGTAATAAGCTTTCAAATCAGCTTGTTGTGACTGCTGAATATAACCATCCAAAGACAATAAAACATTTTGGTAGTCGTGTTTAAATTTGCGCAATTGTGCATAATTGTCTTCCAATTTGTCCGTATAATCCAATAAATTCTGGTAAGTCTGTTTCTCAGCCTGCTTCTTCAAAACCAGTTGATAACTGCGGATAAAATAGAACATCACGACAATAGTCGCAATGATAAAAAAGAACGTTACAATAATGATTAGCCATTGAAATGTCACTGCAATACTAAGTACATCCGCAACAAACTGGATAATTTGCAAAGATAGGAAAATAATTAAGGCAAAGTTGATAACAATTTTTAACAAACGAGGATCAGATAAATTATGCTGCTCAAAATAAATGACTTTTTCTTTAATTTGAAAATAGGCCAGAATAACAATAAGATATAAGAAAGGATTTATAACAATTGCTAATGTCCCCTGCGTCAATGGTAACTGCTTTGAAAGAATATTTGCAGTCAGTGTTGCTAAATTAGCCAATAACATGTCACAACACAGCACAAATATAAACGCTAATGTTTTAAGGCTAGCTAACTTGAACCGCCTAATTAACTGGTAAGATAGAAAAAAAGCTAAAAAAAACAATTGTATCAAGTCGCCAATATAAATACCAACAATGGCCATAAGTAGTGAAAAAACAGTATAAGCTAATTTACGGTATCTTTGCTGTACTAAAAAACTATAAAATAACAGCATTAAAATATTAGTAGGTAGCGTCAAGAATCTTGTGTAAATGAAATGCCTTCGTACATATAATATGTAT
>NZ_AYYI01000065.1 GCF_001436505.1 Loigolactobacillus rennini DSM 20253
AATGACTTTCACGAACAAAACGGAGAAAAGTCACACTTTCTTCAAATGTTACTTATCATAACGATAAGCTATTATGCGAAATAAAAAATGACCAGTGTTTTTTCCTGTTTTGTTGCTTGCTACAGTACACTTTGCCAAGCTAAATTAAGTTGACAATTTTCAAAACAACATTAAACTCAAAGTGCAATTGTTTCAGTTGGTAATTTTAATGAAGGTGGCATTTGGTGTTGAAAACAATCACTCACAGTCAAGCGGATATTGGCGATTATTTAAAGCTAGGTGCATGTACAGCAGTGATGGCCCAAAGTTTAATCGGGCTAGTATTGACCACACAGCCCACCACTCAAGTTCAAATTGGCGTGGGCATTTTATATAATCTAGTCAAATTTACTGCGCCTGCTTTTATTTTTGGTATTTTATACACGACTATGCGGGTGACATTGCCACAATCCCAGCTGACTTATGGGCATTATTTGCGCCAACAATGGCATGCGTTGTTTATTCCCACAATTTGGTGGACGCTGATTTATTTAGTCCTGTTGCCAAACTTACAGCAAAGACAGGCTTATCATAATTTATTCGGCTTTTTGTGGCAATTTATCAACGGGAACGCTGCACCGCATTTATGGTACAACACGATGATGCTGCAATTTATTGTGTTAATGCCGTTGTTTTGGTATTTAGCGACCTGGTGTCAGCAAAGTTGGCAACGTGGCATGAGTCTACTATTAGCTACCGCATTATTTGCTAGTGGCTGGTTGTGGTTTTATGACCAGCAAGTGTTTTACGGGCCGCACATGCAGGATTGGTATTTATTTGACCGGTTGTTTGTCAGTTTTTTACTTTATGCGGTGCTAGGCGTGTTGGCTTGGCAATATCGGCACTTTGTTAATCATTATTTACTCCGTATTTGGTGGGCTTTTATAGGTTTATTTGGTTTAAGTTTTTATTGGACAAACCGGGAATTACTGGCGTTTGGCCAGCCACTGAAATTAGTCAATGCGCCTTACTATAAACCTTCAATGACCATTTATGCATTAGCGGTCATCGGGTTGTTGACCATAGTGGCGCTGTTTCAAATTAAGCAACGTTTGCCAATCACGACCTGGGTGCACCGATTTGCACAATTTGCATACAAAGCTTATTTGGCCAATGTATTTTGGGCACAGTTACTTTGGTTAAGTTTTGGTCGTGCCTTAACGGTTCAGCATCCTTGGCTGGGTTTAGGCGTTTGCTACTTATTAACTTGGCTACTAGCGTTTACTTCAGCATTTGGTTTGCATGGATTGTGGCAAAAAATAAAAACTCGCTTCGCTACATTTTCTTGACAAAAACAGGTTCAAATGGGCGTTATTTTTTCATAAAATGTTCAAACTTGCTCGCTAGAGTAGGAGGTAACCAGAAAAAATAACGGGAGGACCTTAAATGACAGGTAAAAAGCGAATTGTGTGGATTGATATTGCCAAAGCATTGGGCATTATCGCTGTTGTTATTGGTCATGCCTACCCGCAGCACGATACGTTTTATAAATTTTTGTATTGGTGGCACATGCCCTTATTTTTTATGATCGGTGGTTTCTTTTTAAAGCCGGTAAAATTTAATCAATTTAAAGTGTTCGCGCACAAGCGGCTGTTACCCTTGCTACGTGATTATTTTGCGTTTGGACTATTATTGACGATTTTGGCAGCTTGGCGTGCACCGGATCGCTGGCAGGCTTTACTGACTGGTTTAGGGCAACTCGTATATGGTGGCGTTCAGTTAAATGGGACTTTAAGTGCATTTTGGTTTATGACCGTTTACTTACTGACGGTCACCTTGCTTGCCTTATTAATTGCCTATGTTCCGCAGCCCGGAGTACGCTGGGCCATTGTTAGTGGTGCGTTTATTTTAGGAACCAGTTATTCTAACGCGCAAACTGTATTAGGATTTGCCTTGCCTGGAGACGCTGATTTAGTTTTATGTGCATTATTTTATATGTACGCTGGCCGAGAATGGTTCCGTTGGCAACGACAACAACCGCCTGCAACTAAGTGGTCAGGTGTTTTACTAACGTTGAGTAGTCTACTTTTGATTGCCCAGCAAGCTGATGTTATTGACTTTAAGTTGTACTTGAAATCCCACGAAATCACCAGTACTGTTTTAGCGTTTGTGGTACCTTTAATGATTTGTGGTTTGATTTTTATAGCAGCCCATTGGTTACAATACACTGCGTTCAGTGCCAGTTTGGTTTTTATCGGGAAACATACGTTGCCGATTATGTACTTACATAAATTGATTTTTGTGGTGATTGAACAGCTCAGCGGTACTTACTGGCCACTTTTAGCCGTTGCTGGCGTTGTGTTACCATTAATGGCAATGGTGTTAAGTGAGCGGCTCAAATTAAAACGGCGTCAACTCTTTTGGTTAACACCAACTTTACAGTAGGCGGGATAACATGAAAAAGTGGCAATACTGGACGCTAGGTATTGTGGGATTGTTGTACTTAGGCGGCATATTTGGCGTGGTGCAGCACCAGCGAACGCAGCATTATTGGCATACTCACACCCCAACAGTTTTTGTACATGGTTGGCGGGGCGGTGCACATTCAACCGATCAAATGATAACGGCAGCAGAAAATGCTGGTGCGGCGCACAAAGCATTGACGGTTCGTATCGGCCCCGCGGACAATTGACTTATAGTGGTTACTGGCAAGCTAAGCGGCGCAACCCCATCATCCAAGTGGTTTTTACCAATAATCAAGCAGGTGAAGTCCAGTATACGCGGTGGTTAATGAAATTAATGCAGGATTTAAAGCAACGTTATCAAAGCAAGCAGATTAATTTAGTGGGGCATTCTATGGGCGCTTATGCGGTGGTGGCTTATGCGATGAAAGCCAGCAATCAAACGGCTTTTCCCCGGTTGAATAAATTAGTTGCGATTGCAGGTCCTTTTAATGGTATTATTGGCCATCAAGTCGGTCCCCACCCAAACGATGGCACCACTTGGACTGATCGGCCACATCAAAATCATTTATTAGCTAACGGTCGGCCAGCAACTGGCCATCCGGAGTATAAAAGATTAGTAAAAATGCGTCACCGTTTTCCTAGCCAAACCCATGTGTTGAATATTTATGGCAATTTAAAAGATGGTTCAGCTTCTGATGGCGTGGTGACACTAGTTTCAGCAAAATCACTTAAATATTTAGTCGCTGATCAAGCGGCAAGTTATCATAGTAAAGCAGCGTATGGTACCAGTGCAGCTCACAGTCAGTTACATGAAAATAACCCTGTGGTTGACCATGCTTTATTGACATTCTTGTGGGATAAATAAAGCTAGCTTTGCAACTTGCATCGGATTATGCTAAGATAGTCGATGTTTTATAGTTAATGCGGTAAAAGCGGTCTGTGCCGGGGCGTAGGTGTTTAAATCTGATGAACTTGTTGCTAGTTTAAAGGATGGAAAGGCCACTTTTGTCGATTATTCAGCAACAGAAATGAGTAAAGGTGACTTGATGATGAAGGCAAAATGGAAGATTATCTTCGCGACTATCGTCTGTTTAGCCCTATTAATTGGGATTCTAGCGGCCTTAAAATTTTCGTGGGCAATTGCATTAGTTAATATCGCCGCAACTTTACTGTTGGTCAGCGTTTTAATTGCGCTTATTGCTCGAGTGTTTGCAGCAATCGAAAGTGTCCTTTAGCAACGGTGTAAGGATTGCCTATTAAACGGATGTAGACAAAAATAGTCACAATGGGTTTTAAAGCTTAATAACAGACGAAATAAACACATAAAAAAAGCAGGAAAATGGCTAAGCGCTCATTTTCCTGCTTTTTAAATTGAAGGTGTTATTTACCTAAAATTTGGTGATTATCTAATTCTGTTTTAACCACTAAGACATCTGGTAACGCGTGCCGGTTAACATATTCTGTGACCGAACCGACTAAGACACGCTCAACAGCGTTCAGGCCGGTGGCACCGATCATAATTAAATCATTGTGGTGTTCAGCTGGGAAATCTTGGGCAATGACGGTTTTAGGACTGCCAAAACGGACGTGGATGGTGATATCAGTGAAACCATCTTTTTCTTTTGCGCGCTTGACGATGCCTTCTAAATAATCCTGTGCGTCTTCAGACATTTTATAAATGACGTCGCCATCAATTAAGCCAGCATAATTATAGCTGTATTGTTTCGTATCTAAAATGTTGAGTAGATCAATGTGGGCTTGGTTCCGCTTGGCAACTGCAATTGCCTTTGCCAAAGCTAATTCTGCTTCATCTGAACCGTCCATGGGCACTAAAATATTGCGATATTCTTGTAACATGACGTTTCCCCGCTTTCCAATATTGTTACCACCTTTATTATAACTTAATTTAACCATTTTTTTCAGCGAAAAAGGCCCTGATTTCGTCGATTATCCGCTGCAGTCGCTTTTAACTACTTTAAATTTAACATTGAATTTTAACGGGGTAAATCTTTTTTTGGTGAAAATTTCCGGCTAACGCACTGGAGAAATCTCGGCCAAAAGCATGATGTGACCGGCCTAGTGCTAGCTTATAATGAAGACAATCAGGATAACAAAAAGGAGCGGATTCACATGAAGCAATTACACAAATCAACTTCAAACCGTGTGTTAGCAGGGGTTTTAGGCGGTTTTGCGGAACGTTATGGCATTGACCCAACTGTTTTACGCGTGATTTACGCGGCGGTTACCATTATTACCGCAACAGTACCGTTAGTTTTATTGTATCTTGCAGCTGCTTTAATCATGCCTGACTAGCATTAAAAACGGTTGTGGCCGTGCAGGAAGCCTGCGCGGTTTTTGCCATTGAGACGTGGTGGCGATTTAGCGGAGAGAGTGAGACGACAATGATGATTCAAATGTATTTTCATACTAGTGATCCAGCAAAAAATAAAATGGCCCGCTGGTTTCAGCAACATCAGATTAGCTTACAAAGTCGTAATATTTTACGGCAGCCACTGACGCGCCCTGAAATTAAACATTTATTTTTAATGACCGCTAATGGCAGTGATGATTTACTAGCTAAGCGATCTAAAGCGACGCAAGCCTTAGCGCTAGATCTAGAAAAACTCAGTTTTAACCAGTTAGTTGCACTGATTCAAAAGCATCCGCAGATTTTAAAAAACCCAATTGTTTTTGATGATCGGAGTTTACTAACTGGTTTTAATTTGGAAAAAGTAGGCGTCTTTATTCCCCAAAAGCAGCGTAAAAAAGAGCGACGCTCCCTTTTTGATCAGCTTTATTCAGCTGAGTTAATTTAAGCATAGTCCGTCAATGGCAGCAACAAAAGGCACATTTTTGTTGCTGCCGTTTTTTTGCTTGTGCAGATTGCGTATTATCAGGTAGTGGTTTCCACCTGATGGCAGGCGCGCTTTTTTAAACTTGCTTGACGTTTCTTGTATACTAAAACATGGTGGTTTAACTTAGCCAAGTTTTAGGAGGAAAATTATGAAAAAAAAGGATCAAAAGGGAAGCTTAATTGGCCTAGTGCCGTTGATTGCCTTTTTAATTCTCTACGTACTTGCTGGTATTATTTCCGGCAAGTTTGATAGCATGCCGTTATTGGTGGGCATTACGATTGCAGCAATGGTGTCGTTTGTGTTGCCGCCGCCAGCAGGAACGAAAAAACTGTCATTTAAAGAGAAAGTCTTAACGTTTTGCCGCGGCGGGGGCGAATCAACATTGATGATGATGGTCGTGATTTTTATTTTAGCCGGTGCTTTTCAGGGCGTTGCGTCAAAAATGCACGCTGTCTCGTCAGTGACCAATTTAGGGTTGAGCGTTTTACCCGCGCAAATGATTTTACCAGGAATTTTTGTGATTGGCTGCATCTTAAGTTTTGCCATGGGGACATCGATGGGCACCATTGCCGCATTGATGCCTGTCGCGGTTGATGTGGCAGTGAAAACTGGTGTAAGTCCGGCTTTGATGGCTGGTATTGTTGTTGGTAGTGCCATGTTTGGTGATAATATGTCTTTTATTTCAACTACGGCAATTGCCTCAGCCGAAACGCAAAATGTTTTACAACGGGATAAATTCAAATTAAACTTTGTGGCTTACTTACCTGCCATTATGATCAATCTTATTTTATTAGCCATTTACCCGATTAAAGCCGTTACGTTAAACGGTGCTTATACTTATAGCTTAATTGATATTATCCCTTATTTATTGGTCATTATTTTTTCATTAATCGGGATGAATGTGATGCCAGTTTTGGTGTTAGGCGTTGTTTCTGGTGTTGTTATCGGCGTTTTTCAAGGCGATTTTGGCTGGATTAGTTCGATGCAATACATCCAAAAGGGTATGGCTGGTATGGAAGACATTGCAATTATTTCGATCTTTGTCGGCGGCTTAGTCGAAGTGATGAAGTATTTAGGCGGCATTCAATGGTTGATGACTAAGTTAGGTCAGCAAACTAAAACGCAACGGGGAGCAGAACTGTCAATTGGGATGCTAGTGACGCTGCTGTGCATCGCAACCACTAACAATACGATATCAGCGGTCACTGTTGCACCTTTAGCTACAGAAATTGGGCAAAAATTTCATTTAGCTCGCGTGCGGGTAGCCACGTTACTGGCGATGTTTGCGACGCACGTCCAAGGTTTGATTCCTTATGCAGGCCAGCTATTAGTTGCTGCTGGAATGGCGCAAATTTCGCCGGTCGCGATCATGCCTTGGGTTTGGTATTGTTACTTAACCTTAATTAATAGTTTATTGTTTGTCCTATTAGGTTGGCCAAAAGTAAAGGTGACCGCGGAAAATGGCTATCCACAAACGGACCAGCAAAATCATTAATACCAAAATCACACGCACAATATAGTAGAAAGTAGTTATGATCGTTAAAATTAGTTGGCATTTGTCTAACACAGTTAACTGCTTTAACGTACCTGATTTTAAGGGACTGTGACAAAAGTGATCCTTTTGTTTCAGTCTTTTTTTATTGACGCAGATTATTTTGTTTGCAAAAGCTATGCTCAGCTGGGTTTATCTAGGCTGATGCGCACGAGCTGATTATCGAAGCACACACGCTTTTTGATCTAGTTATTGTGAGGTTACACAAAAAAATAATTGTTGAGCTGCCATTTTCTTGAAGTAAAATGAAACCGCTAACTAAAAAGTTTTCATGATAATTCAGAAAGCATTTTCATCGGCGAGCGGACAGTTCTGTTAAAGTGTCCGTCCACAAATGACTTGTTTCTTTGTAGAATGTTCTCTAGAACGTTTTGTGGATATTAAAAGTAGCTGTTTTGAACAGCAATTTTTTAGTGAATTTAGATGGGGATGAGTTTAGGTAATGAAAATGGTGAAAAATGAGTGGCGCTTCATTCGCCATAATCGTTTAATTCTACTATCGGTTATTGTTATGACAATTATACCGTTACTTTATAGCGTTTTCTTCTTGAAATCGGTTTGGGATCCTTACGGCGATACGCAAAACCTGCCTGTTGCCGTAGTCAACCAAGACAAACCAGTGGATTACAACGGTGAAACGTTAAACGTGGGTAAAGAAACGGTTAATAATTTGAAGAACAATGACCAATTAGGTTGGCGTTTCGTATCTGAAAAGCAAGCCAAACGCGGCTTGAGCAATCAAAAATATTACACCGTCATTACCTTACCGAAGGATTTTTCAAAAAATGCAACCACGGTTTTAGATAAAAAACCGAAAAAAATGCAGTTGTCTTATAAAACCAATGGGTCGTTAAACTACATTGGTGAGGTCATCAGTCAAATGGGCGCTTCCACTTTGGATAAACAAATCCGGGCGGCGGTTACCAATGCCTATGCGAGTGCGATTTTTGACCAACTGCATGTTGTCGGTAAGGGAATGAAGACTGCATCGTCTGGGGCAACTCAGTTAGATAAAGGAATTGTCACGTTAAATGATGGGTTAGGTCAATACACGGTAGCCGTATCACAAGTGAATGATGGGGTGCAAACACTAAAAACTAGTGTAAAACCTTTAGCTGGTGGTGTTAGTCAACTAGCAACTGGTGGTAACCAGCTGGTCAGTGGTGTGAACACTTATACTGGTGGTGTCAGCCAATTAGCTGCCGGAATCGCCACGCTTAATCAAAGTGTGGGACCATTAGCCAGCGGTGTAAACCAGTTGGCTAACGGTGGCAATCAGCTAGTGGCTAAATCAGGCGAGCTTAACAGTGGTGCACAACAAGTCGCTGGTGGCTTAGGAACGTTACAAAGTAATGTGGGGCCATTAGCTAATGGCGTCAATAAATTAGCCACTGGGTCCAAACAGTTACAAAGTGGTGTTTCAGCTTATACTAGTGGCACTAAATCAGCTAGGGCTGGCAGTAGCCAGTTAGCCGATGGCTTGGATGAAATGAATAAGTCTGTAACCACCATGCCAGCGCAGGTTGATGAGTTAAACAACGGCTTGAAGCAATTGGATACTGGTAGCCAGGCGGTTGCTGATGGCATTTTAAAAGTTAACCAAGGTGTTTCCAGCCAAGACAGTCAGTTAACCGAACTGAACAAAGGCTTAGGTCAAATGAAGGATGGCTTGACGGAACTAAATAAACAAGTCAATAGTGATGAAGTTAGCCAAGCGATCAGTAAATTACAAGAGCAAGTGGCTGGCTTAGATGGTGCAACCACAGCGGCAACTACTAGTTTGACTAAAATCAAGGAAAATACCCAGACAACGGCCACAGCGGCTGGAAGTCTGAAGGAACAAATCAGTGCCAGTGATCTTGAAACCGCGCAAAAAGCTAAATTATTAGCTGAAGTACAAAAGATTGGAACGGCGCAAGCAAGTAATGGCACTGAGTTGCAAAATGTTCAAACGGCTTTAGCACCGTTAAAAGAAATCAATGTTGACCAACTTAAAGCATTATCAGCAAAAATTCAGTCACTACAAGGTGCGATCAACAAGCTTTATGCTGGCTACGTAACTGGTGCTAATGGCCAAACTTCCTTATACAATGGTGGTTTAGCCGCAATTAACGGTTTACGCAGTGTTCAAGAAAATACGGCTAAAGATAGTGACCTTTACCGCGGCGCTACAGATGTTTCCAACGGCATCGCTTCTGCTTCAACTGGTGTCAACACCTTATCACAAAAATTACCAGATTTAACTGGCGGTTTAGGCCAATTAGTTACTGGTGCTAATCAGTTAGACAGCGGTCTAGGTGAACTAACAGCAAACTCCGGCGCATTGAATTCTGGTGCCGCAACCTTAAGTGGCGGAATCGGCACCATGAACGGTCAAATCCCAACCTTAACTAATGGGGTGAACCAGTTATCCACTGGTTCCAAGCAATTAGCTTCTGGTGTACAGCAATACACTGGCGGAACTGGTCAAGTTGCTAATGGCTTAAATCAAATGAACAGTCAAGTGCCAACATTAGTTTCTGGTGTCGGTCAGCTTTATACTGGTTCGCAAACCTTAAATGCTAATTCAGGTGCTTTAAACGATGGTGCCGGTCAATTAGCTAATGGTTTGAATCAGATGAACAGTCAAGTGCCTACTTTGACGTCAGGTGTTAGCCAATTAGCTGACGGCACTAGCCAACTAGACGCGAAATCAGAAGATTTAACTGATGGTGGTGGCAAACTCAGTAAAGGGTCTGGCACGTTAGCTAATGCATTAGGCGATGGCAGCAAGAAAGTTAACGGCATCCACACTACAGATAAAACTGCAAATATGTTTGCTAAACCAACGAAGTTGAAACACCATAAATACAGTTATGTTTCTAACTACGGGCACGCCTTGGCACCATATGTCTTATCTGTTGCGTTGTATGTTGGTGCGTTAGTCTTCAACTTTGCTTACCCAATTCGGAAGATCTCAACTCGAGGCCAGTCTGCAACGGCATGGTTCTTCAGTAAAGCTTCTGTTGGTGGTGTTGTAGCAATTATGATGGCAGTGATCGAAGCTAGCCTGATGATGTTATTTGGCTTAAATGTCGATCACGTCGGCTCATTCTACTTGATTGCGATTATCTTCGCCTTGGCTTCCATGTTCATTGTGATGATGCTGTCGATGGCCTTCGACAACCCAGGCCGGTTTGTGGCAATGGTACTCTTAATGCTGCAACTCGGCGGCTCCGGCGGCACGTTCCCAATGGAAGTTACCAACTCGTTTTATAATGTCATCCATGCTTACCTACCGATGACATACTCAATTCTTGGCTTCCGGCAAGCCATTACATCTGGCTTAGGTAGCGGTCAAATCTGGAGTTCATTCTTCACCTTAGCTGGTGTGGTTGTTGTCAGCCTACTATTGCTATGGTGGGTCATGAAGATCTTGCAACAAATCCATCTCAATGGGGTTTCCCAGTTAGATGACAACCAGAAATTGCAAGATTTAGAACAGTAAAAAGATAAAATAAATCCCGGTGTTCATTTTTATGTGAACACCGGGATTTTTATGTTTTTTAATTGTTATTTGAATATTGTGATTGCATTTGGGCAATAATGATATCTTTTTTAACGCTATCAACAATTCGGTAGTTAGCTTGCCATAAAGTTTTGCTTTTTCCTGCTTGCTGTGGGTTAGTGTCTGTATCGAAAGTATTTTGAACTAGTCTTTCGCCTGCTTTTTGCCAAACCATTAAAGGATCAAACATCCAGTGAATGGCAGTTTTGGTTTCATTAAATTTAAGTAGCGCGCGAAAGGCACCAAAGATTGGCATGATGAAGCCGTTAGAGACATCGTAGTCTAGTTTACTTTGAGTAAAGCTGGTGGCAGTGCCCTTTTCAACGCCCCTGACCGCACCAAATTTTGCCTTTTTTCCGTTGGCACGCTTAAATTGACGGTATTTGTCGCCGATTTCTTTTTGGATTGTTTCATAGAGCACAATTAATTTTGGTAGTTCGATTGCTAATTCTTCATAGATGTTAGGCTGGTGTGCATATTCACTCCTATAGTCCTTAAACACAGCTGCTTTGCCAGAATAAGCTTGTATCGGTGCTTTACTATCGTCAGGATAACGTTTGATGTTTACCGCAAATAATAATTTAAGTAGGTCGGCTACTGGAATCCGTTTAGTATCATTGTCTTTGTACGCAATTTCATCTGCATATGGTTCATTTGAAATGGCGTTTTTGATAAAGCCAAATTTATCGTCAAGTTCAAACAACGCAATGTCGCTAACTTGAATCGAAGTGTTGCGCGCATCAGCTAATGCGGCAACGTCCAGATCGTCACCCACAATAATTTCTAACCTGACAAACTTTTCAACGTCTTGGGGCGTTTCATCGCGATGATCAATAATCGCCGTATAAGTATGGCCACCATCTAAAATCCCATAGCGAGAAGTATCACTATCTAAATTAAGTGTTAGCATATTGTCTTTCGTATTAAAATGAACACTTTTTGCAGTGATCACAATTCCACGATTATTAACGTCAAAAGCACTATCTGAGTCTTTAACTGCTTTTATGAGTTGTTTTGCCACTGCTGTAGTCATTTTAGGCTTCCGCGGATTAACATCTAAAGAGATGTCACTTGGTAGATCTTTAAAGTTTACCCACACGTAATAAGTGACAACGTTAGAATCTGAAGGTGACCGGATAGTTCGAACCGCGTTCACCCTGAACTGTTTAGAAATTTCCATGATAATCTCTCCTTAGTTATTTATTTAGCCCGAACTTATTAGCTGGGCTCACTAATGTATGTTATACTAAATTTGCGAAAAATAAAAGGAACTTTGGTACCTATTTCCGTTGGAGGCTGATTTTTTATCACAGTTAGAAATAAAATCACTGAAAGAGACAGAAAAATTGGTGAAGTATTTGAGAATTATAGAAAGAGACTTTCGCTAAAAAAGAATTCCCGTGAATTCTTCATTGAAGACCGGATAAACTTTGGGCTATTACCAGAAGATTGGCTGTCTGTTAAAAGCTTAACTAATTTCGAACTGGGAAAAAACTTTCCGAGTTATGCGACTTTGAAGATGCTTGCTGTGGCCTATGAAATTGAATTTTTAGATTTAATCAGGGAGATTGAGCGTGTGTCTGCAAAGTATTAGAAATAGTGGTGTGTTTTTTTGTTTTTATAGTTAAGGTGTGAATCACATTAAATTCATTGGTTAATATCACGCAATCAATTAAAGAAAACAAAATTTGATACAATATGGATAGCATAAATAATTTATAATGATGGTGAACAATAATGTCTGAAAATAAAAGTATTACGCAACGAGAATTACAAATTTTGAATTGGATTAAACAAAATCCCTTAATCAGTCAGGCGGAACTAGCCAAACTAGCTAATATTTCGCGATCTAGTGCTGCTGTCCACATTTCTAATCTTATGAAAAAAGGCTATCTACGGGGAAAAGGCTACATTATTTCGCCGAAAAACAGTGTTGCAATTATTGGTGGCATCAACTTTGATATCTTAGGGGCTGCTGAGCGTAAAATTAATCCTAAAACTTCTAATCCAGGTCGTATTCGCCATGCTATTGGTGGATTAGGTCGTAATATTGCGTTAAATTTAGTTAAATTAGGTGTTCCCAACTACTTTATTACAGTTTATGGGAATGATGCTGAAGGGGAAATGTTTAAACAGGATGCTTTAAAAAATGGGATGGATATTACTTATGCCAAGCAGCTTTTTAATGCACACACTTCTAATTATTTATATTTAAATGAAGCAAGTGGGGAACGTTTTGTCGGGTTAGACGATATGAAAATCTTTGACAAACTAACGCCAGAATTTTTGACTACAAGACTAACACCAGTACAGAACTCGGAGATTGTGGGTGTCGATGCTAACCTACCAGAGGAAACTTTGAAATGGTTAACCCAAAATTATTCCGGACCGATTTTTGCTAAAGCCGTTTCGCTTAATAAAACGCTAAGATTTATGCCAATCCTTGATAAAATTGATACCTTAGTGATTAATAGCATTGAAGTTTTAACTTTAACTGGGATAACTGCTAACGATGAACGCTCAGCTAGGTATAGTGCAGAAAAATTGTTCGATTTAGGCATTAAAAACCTTTTAATTTATATTGATGAAAAAGGTGTTTTATACGGAAATCGAAGTCAGCTCAGTTTTCTACCTGAACCAGCTACAGCAATCAACAATACTAACGGCTGTGGGGCGGCTGCGACGGCAAGTTTAATTCAGTCTCGACTACAACATTTATCTTTCGAAGAGACAGCCAAAAATGCGGCTACCGCATTATATTTAACGGCAGGTAGCTATGATCCAGTAAATGATGAATTGAGCATAGAACTTATTAATGAAACAAAAAGAACATTTTATTAAATTGGTTTAATAGTAATTGATACGCATTAATGCTTATATAACGGTAATGACAAATAAAAACTTGTCATTACCGTTATTTGTTTTTAATTTCACGATTGGCATTGACAACGATTATAATTGGCGTTATATTTAAACCATCAAATGTTTATATATATAAACTAATGTTTATAAAAGCAGCTTTAAAGGGAGGCTATTATGATGATTAACTCAATAGTTCCTTCGTCAGACTATGTTGTTGTTATTGGTGGCATGAATATGGATATTTTTGGTATGCCGCACCAAAAGGTAATTAGTCGTGATTCGAATCCTGGAGAAATTGGGATGACAGTAGGTGGTGTTGGCCAAAACATTGCACAAAATCTTGCGCATTTGGATGTGCCGACTTACTTAATTACAGTTTATGGTGATGATTATAATAGTTCGTTACTGCAGCAATCTTGTGAAGCAAATGACATTCATTTAGATTATGCCGCACAAATTCCAGGGGCAAGATCGTCAACCTACATGTATATCACTGATGAAGAAGGTGACATGTTAGTTGGGGTTAATGATATGGCTATTTGTGAAAATATTTCCCCAGCTTTTTTAAAACCACGCTTAGATTTCATTAATGGCGCAAAGGCTTGCTTAATCGATGCTAATTTAGAAAAAGAAACGATTGATTGGCTTGGTCATGAAGTGACAGTTCCGATTTTTGCTGACACAGTTTCTGTTACGAAAGCAACGCATTTTGAAGATATCTTAGATAAAATTTATACGTTAAAACCTAATGCGCTCGAGGCATCGCTACTGACAGGTGTTGATATTCACAGTAAAAATAGTGCGATGCTGGCTGCTAGGATTTTATTAAATAAAGGGGTGCAAAACGTTTTTATCTCTTTAGGCGCGCAAGGAATTTTGTGTGCAACTATGGATAAGATGTTACTCATTCATCCCTTTGAAACTCAGATTGTTAATGCAAATGGAGCTGGTGATTGTGGCATGGCGGCGATTACTTGGAGCTATTTTGATGATCCAACACGCCACCTTGGACGTATTGGCCGTATTGCTCAAGCCGCTTCGAGTATCGCTTTGGAAAGTCCTAAATCAGTTCCAGATATTACTGTAGATCAAATCATGGATAAACTAGACAGCATGACAATGATGGCATAAAAAAACGAAAGGAAGATTATTTATGATCAAACAGATTTATTCTTTAATTCAATACGATGAGGCAGTAAAAACCATGGAAGCTGGTGCCGATAATATTGGCCTTGTCCCAATGCAAAACGGCGGAGTTCCCGCACATCGTGTTCCATTAGAGCGTGTGCATAAGATATTTGACGAAGCAAAGAAACGGGGCGTTACTTCTGTTGCCATTATGCTAACTAACAGTCCCGAAGAAATGCTGCAATTAGCAGAAGAAGTGCAACCGGATATTTTGCACATTGCAGGAGATGGCTATGCAGCAACACCTGCTTTTTCTAAGCGACTTAAAGAAATCGCACCAGCAACTAAATTGATGCAAGCAGTTTTAGTCGATAATGAATCTGCCATTGAACGTGCCAAAAAATTTGCTGAATTTGTTGACATGATTTTATTGGATTCTGGTTTAGCACCAGATACCGGAATTGGTGCTAGTGGGCAAACGCATGATTGGAATATTGATGAAAAAATCGTTAAGGCAGTTAATGTACCTGTTATTGAAGCCGGTGGTTTAGGGCCTGACAACGTTGCTGAAGCAATTAAAAAAATCAAACCATATGGGGTTGATTCTTTAACTAAGACCAGTATTAAGTATGAAGGCGGCAATATGGAGAAAGATATTGCTAAAGTTCGTGAATTTTGTAAAAAAGCAGATGAAGCGGCGAAGGAAATTGGCCTGTAATCGATGAAGATGAGAAAAGGGAAGGTAAACTTCAAAGATTTAAAGTTGAATCTCAAAAAGTTTACTTTTTCTATGTTAGGGATCTTTTTAACTTGCTTGGGCGTTGCTTTTAATAACAATACTGGTCTAGGCAATGATCCTGTGGGTATGATATATGACGGTTTACGCGTTGCGTTTAATATTCCAATTTTAAAATTAGGTTATGTTTCTAATTTTTTGAATATTGGGTTGATATTGATTTTGTTGTTAATCGGTCGTCGTTATCTCAATATCGGCACATTAATGTATTTATTACCGTATGGTTTATTTGTGACTTTTGGTTCTAATCTTTATGTCAGCATTTTTCCAAAACAAACTTGGTTAACAAGTAGTTTAGGCGGCTTGTTGGGTGTGAGCTTTTATTATATCGGGATTAGTTTGTTTGTTGCTGCTGATATTGGTGTTGATCCTTTTAATGGTTTAATGTTGACTCTTCGCGATATTTCAGGCTGGAGTCTCCGTAAAAGTAAAGTTATATTTGATGTATTTCTAATTTTACTGGGCTTACTCCTTGGGGGAAAACTCGGATTAATTACGGCCATTACAGCGGTGACAACAGGACCGGTATTACAGTTTCTCAGTGGTTGGTTTAAGCAGAAATTAATGATGGGAGTAACTTAAAATATGGTTAATTATAAATTTTTGCAGCAAGTAAAGGTTGTAAGTACAGATAATTTAGCGCAAACATTGTTAGCAATTTTGCGTGAAGCTGGCTATCAACGGCCGTTATTTGTGATGGATAAATTTTTGTTGCAATCAGAGATTGTTCAAGAAGCAAAAGCTAAGTTAGTACAAAATTCATTTGAAGTTAATACATTTACAGACATTGTTCCTGACCCACCTCTGGAAGTTGTTGATCAAGGAGTTGCGGTATTTAAAGAAAGCCAATCAGATGCCATTGTTGCCATTGGTGGTGGTAGTTCAATTGATGTTGCCCGCGGGATTAATATTGTCCGTGTTAACGGAGGCAACATCCGTGATTATGCATTGGGAAACCGAGAAATTGGGTTAACCAAAGGTTTAATTGCGATACCGACCACCTCTGGTACTGGTAGCGAAATGTCTAATGCCTTAGTTTTAACCGACCAACATTCTGAACAAAAACTTGCAATTTTATCAGATAACGCGGTTAGTGAATATGCGATCTTAAACCCTGATTTAGTTTTATCACTACCTAAAAAAATGACGATTGCAACTGGTTTGGATGCTTTTTCTCATGCTGCTGAAGGCTATTTGTCAAAGCTTTCATCCCCAATTACTGATGCGATTTGCGAGAAAGTAATGTTTTTGCTTTATCATTATTTACCACGCGCTGTTGCGGATGGTAATGATCGTATTGCCAGAGAAAAAGTAATGGTTGCTGCTTGCTTAGCGGGCTGGATGCTAAACAATGCAGGAACTAACATTGGTCATTCCAGTGCCCATATTTTAGGATCTAAATATCACATTGTCCATGGGGAAGCAGTCGCTTATGCTTTACCGGGCGTATTACAATTAGCAGGACAAGCTATGCCAAATAAAGTGCATGAAATTGGCCAGATTTTAGATGCTGAATATTCAAAGAATTTATCAGACCAAGAAATGATAATGGTAGTCAGCAAACGCTATAAAGTATTTAGAGATCATATCTTAGGGTTACATCCATTTGCTGATTATGGGATTAAGCAGGATGAATTACTCGCTCATGTTGACGAAATCAAACATGAACAGTTTGCTGGTAATACGCCGCTTACTTTAAATAAAGAGAATGTTACGACGTTTTTGAAACAATTTGGTGCTCGGTAGACCGTAAAAGAGGTGGCTGAAAATGAATTTTGTCTTCTTGTTGACTGGACTTGCATTAGTTTTCTTAATTGGTTGGTTGATCAGCAGTGATCGTAAACATATTCGTTTTGCTTCAATTGGACGGTTATTCGTCTTACAGTTAATTATTTCGTTCATTTGCTTAAATACATCGGGTGGTATCAAAGCATTAAAGGGAATTTCTGGCTTCTTTAATTGGCTAATGCAACAGGCTGCTGGCGGGGTTGATTTTGTATTTGGTGGTTTGATGATTAAACCAGGTGGTTCAGTATTTTTCCTTAATGTTCTCATGCCAATTGTTTTTATATCAGCTTTAGTTGGGATTTTAAATTACATTAAAGTGTTGCCTTTTATTATTAAATGGACAGGCTGGGCGATCAACAAGGTTTCTGAAATGGGTGAATTAGAAAGTTATTTTGCTGTATCAACTGCTATTTTAGGACAACCAGAAGTTTTCCTAACGGTTAAAGAGCAAATTCCTAAATTAACTGAACAGCGGCTTTATACGATTTGTGCTTCTGCAATGAGTGCTGTTTCAGCAGCAATGTTAGCTTCATATATGAAAATGGTACCGGGAAAATTTGTTGTGGTAGCTGTTTTTCTTAATATTTTATCCGCTTTAATTATTTCCTGTATCGTCAATCCTTATGTGCCGCAAAAAAATGATCAGCTTGTTCAGGTAAAAAAGGGTAATCAAGAACCCTTCTTCCAAGTTTTAGGAAACTATATTATCGATGGCTTTCAATTAGCAATAACCGTTGGTGCAATGCTAATCGGTTTTGTCGCATTAGTAACATTTTTAAATAATACATTCTTAGCTTTGATCAATGTTAGTTTTACAGAGTTAATTGGTTATATTTTTGCCCCGATTGCATTTTTAATGGGTGTTCCACAACAAGACATCGTAAAAGCTGGGAGTTTAATGGCAACTAAATTAATTACTAACGAATTTGTTGCGATGGGAACCTTACATGGCATGGCGGCTGGTTTGAGTGCTAAAGCTAATGCGATTATTTCAGCGTACCTTGTCTCTTTTGCTAATTTTGGTACTGTCGGGATCATTACCGGCTCAATTAAATCGATTAGTGCTAAGCAAGGTGGTTATGTTGCGAAGTTTTCCTTGAAGCTACTTTTAGGTGCTACGCTGGCATCAATTCTAACAGGCACGATCGTTGGCATGTACTTCTAAAATAAGGATGATCAAATGACTACAATCAAACACAAACTAATTTTAAACAGCCTTGCGATTATTTTCTTATTTAGTCTTACCAATACGCTAGTTAATGGGTTACAATTGAACCAATTATTACAGCCAATTAATTTAAAGGCGTTGTTGTTTGTTACTATACTTTACGGCTGGGCTTTATTCCGATTATTTACACATAAGCGGTTTGCATTTAGTTTTTTCAACTTTGTTAATTTTGTGTATAGTGCTGGCTTTTTAAGTTATGTCGCAATAGCTAGCGTCCAACAGACAAAACACATGGCAGTTATTACTATCACTTTGAGTCTGTTAGGGCTGATGAGCATTCTCATGATTTGGCGTACTGCTAAACAAATTAAAGCTTAAATTGAATGCCTATCCTAATTTAGGATAGGCATTTTTTATTCCCCTGCAACATTTGGGTACTGTCAAACGTACCCTAATTTACCTTGTTTTTATTATCGTTACTAATT
>NZ_AYYI01000066.1 GCF_001436505.1 Loigolactobacillus rennini DSM 20253
GTAGCAGTCACACCCCTTCCTGAACCACGGTTTTCATAGAACTTTTGACGTTACCAACATTTGCGCGCAATCGCTGTAAAAATAGCTCCGCAACTGTTGAACGTGTTTGGTGCTTTTTCCAAATGACGGTAATTGGTTCGGTTAGCGGCGGATCCAGCCGCCGAAAAGCTAAGCCAGAGTTGGGCTGGGTGCTGATTAGATCATCAAATGATAAAGCGTAGCAACCACCATTTTTAACTAATAAAGCAGCGTTGTAGATTAAATTAAACGTGCCGATAATGTTGATTTGTTTACCTGCGTTACGCCACCAGCGCTGAAAACGGGCGTGTTTTTGGGCTTGTTGGGAAACAATTAGCGGATGACCGAGTAAATCTGCCGGAGTAATGGTTGTTTGCTGCGTCAAGGGGGCGTCGCTAGGTAAGATAATGCCCCAATGATCAACTTCAGGTAGTTGTAGTTGATTATATTGGGATAAATCTAGGGCGCCCATCATGACACCGAAATCAAGGACACCGGCTTCTAATTGTGGGCCGATATCTTCGGCATCACCACTTCGTAAGTGAATCTGTACTTGTGGATAATCTTTTAAAATATTGGCGATCACATCCATAATCCGCTGCATGCCGCGACTTTCGCCAGCACCAATGTCTAATTGGCCGCTGACGATTTTTTGGTGTGTCTGTAAATTATAGGCAGTTTTGTCCACCATGCTGGTGATTTCTGTAGCCCGTTCGTGGAGGTAATAGCCAGCTTGGGTGAGTTTGATTTTGCGGGGACCACGGTGAAATAGTTTCACCCCTAATTCTTGTTCTAATTGGGTCATCTGCCGTGATAATGCGGGCTGCGACATGTAAAGGTCAGCGGCAGCAGCTGAAATATTTTGCTTTTGGACTACCACTAAAAAATAGCGCAAAACGCGGACATCCATTTTGTCAACTCCTATACTTTTTAATTATAGTTTAGCATTATTTATTAGTATTTTACATGTCTTAATGATGCGATTATACTGAAATTGTTCAGTTGAGAGGGGATGACAGTGATGCGACCTGATGACCAGCAACAGTTAATCGCGCAAAATCAACGTTTGCTTCAGCATTTAAATACAGGGCGTTACAATCCAGCTGAAATTCGCCAGTTATTAGGTGAATTGATCGGTCAACACATTGCCAGTTCTGTTGAGGTGCGGTTACCTTTTTTAACTGATTTTGGTGGGAACATTCAACTGGGACAGCACATTTTTATCAATAGCAATGTGATGTTTGCCGATCGTGGCGGCATTGCGGTTGCTGATTATGTCATTATTGGCCCCAGTGTCTGTTTATTGACAGTTAATCCCCACCAAAAAGCGCCGATTCGCTTGGCTAAACATGCCTGGCTGGGCGCTGGTGCGTTGATTCTACCTGGTGTCACTATTGGGCACCATGCGGTTGTCGGCGCTGGTGCAGTGGTGACTAAAAGTGTGCCACCGCACACAACAGTTGCTGGTGTCCCCGCTAAAATTGTATCTCAATCATAGAAATTATTAGGAGGCTATTAAATGAGTGTAAAAAACAAAGTTGTTGTCATTACTGGTGCATCTAGTGGTATTGGTGAAGCAAGTGCAAAGTTATTGGCAAAAAAGGGTGCTAAAGTAGTTTTAGGAGCGCGCCGTGAAAGTAAGTTACAACAAATCGTCACTGATATTCAGCAAAATGGTGGCGAAGCAGTTTATCAGGTCACAGATGTAACCAAACGTGCCGACAGCCAACAATTAGTCGACTTGGCGAAGAAACAATACGGAAAAATTGATGTCATGTTCCTTAATGCTGGCTTAATGCCAAATTCACCTTTATCCGCTTTGAAAGTTGATGAATGGGAGCGGATGGTCGATGTGAATTTGAAAGGTGTTTTATACGGGATTGCAGCAGTTTTACCAGATTTTACCAAGCAAAAACACGGTCAAATCATTGCAACATCTTCAGTTGCCGGTTTAAAAGCTTATCCAGGTGGTGGTGTTTATGGCGCCACTAAATGGGCTGTCCGTGATTTAATGGAAGTATTACGGATGGAATCAGTGCAGGAAAAAACGCACATCAGAACGTCAACCATTTATCCAGCGGCCATTCAATCCGAATTGTTAACTACTATTACGGATAAAGGAACAGCCAAAGGTGCGCAGAAACTTTACGACGCTTATCAAATTTCACCAGAACGGATAGCCAATGTGGTGGCCTTTGCGGTGGATCAACCAGAAGACACGACGGTAAATGAATTTACCGTTGGTCCATCGGCACAGTCTTGGTAAAATGAGCTGGTCTCAAGTAACTGAATTCTTGCTATGGAGTAGCAAATTAGTTATTAGCTAGTACGGCAGCGTAAGTTAAGTAATGTGAGGCTGTAACAAAAGTCAATCTTTTGTTACAGCCTCTTTTTACTGACAAATGTAATTTAAAAATGTGTACGGCAGCTCATCGCCTGTAGGCACAAGCGATGGTCGCTTTTAAAAGCCGGAAGCTAGACAACCTGCAAGCGTTGTGGTAGAAATGAAGCATGTAGTGCTTGCTACCTGTTTGATTGTAGTGGGAAGGAAAACTGCCATGAGCACAACGTTAAATATTGGAATCTTAAATTTAATGCATGATAAAGTTGATACGCAAAAACGCTTTAGTCACGTGCTGACACAAACTGATTTACCGGTGGCGATTACTTATTTCTATCCGGTAACGCATTACCGCGGACGGCCGGTACCAAAAACAGTGGCGCAAATTTCGCAACCGCTGGATTTAAGCTTGATTCCGCAATTTGATGGCTTTATCGTCACCGGGGCACCTTTAGAAAAATTGCCTTTTACAGCAGTAACTTACCATCAAGAATTAGCACAGTTATTTGATTGTTTACGGGCACAGCAATTAGAGCAGCTTTATGTCTGCTGGGGTGCCATGGCAGCTTTAAACCATTTTTATGGCATTGAAAAACAATTGTTGCCGCGTAAATTGTTTGGTATTTATCCACAAAAAATTTTACAAGCAGCACCTTTATTGCACGGGGTACAAAATGGCTTTTTAGCACCACATGCCCGGTATGCGGAAATGAACGCTGAGCAGATTAATGTAAATCCTGCGTTAGCTTTAACTGCAGTTTCGACAACGGATGCCTTGTTCTTAGTGGAAAACCGTGCGGCCCATCAGCACTTTGTCTTTTCCCATTTAGAATACGGCCAGCAGGCACTACAAAAAGAGTACCAGCGTGAGTTAGCCGCTGCGCCACAACAAAAAGCGACGTTAGCCAAGCCCCAGCATTATTTTAAAAATGATGCCGCGATGACGGACCCGGTTTTTGCTTGGCAAGCGACCCAACAACATTTTTTTAAGAATTGGTTGCACATCGTAATGGCCAAGAAAGTAGGAGGACTGTGACATGACAAGTAAAATTTATCAGTCAATCGTTGACACTATCGGTAATACCCCCATCGTTAAGTTAAACCGCGTCGTACCAGAAGGGGCAGCAGATGTTTACGTTAAGCTAGAATTTTTTAACCCCGCTGGATCAATTAAAGATCGTATTGGACTGTCCATGGTCGAACAAGCTGAAAAAGATGGTCAGTTAAAACCAGGAGGTACCATTGTGGAACCTACTTCTGGCAATACGGGTATCGGCTTGGCAGTGGTTGCAGCAGCTAAAGGTTACCATTTAATTATTACTATGCCGGAAACCATGAGTGTTGAACGGCGCAAATTAATGCAAGGCTACGGCGCTAAACTGATTTTGACTCCAGGGGCGGCTGGCATGAAAGGTGCCATTGAAAAAGCTCAAGAATTAGTGAAAGCTCACGGCTATTTCATGCCGATGCAGTTTAAAAACCCAGCTAATCCGGCAATTCACGAAGCAGCAACAGGCCAAGAGATTATTGCTGCGTTTGGTGCTAATGATTTACCAAATGCTTTTGTTGCTGGTGTCGGTACTGGTGGCACGTTAACTGGCATCGGCCGGGCATTGAAAAAAGCAGATTCAAACGTTAAAATTTATGCTTTAGAACCTGCTGAGTCACCATTACTAAAAGCTGGTCACGGTGGCAAGCACAAAATTCAAGGTATCAGTGCCGGTTTTGTTCCTGATGTGCTAGACAAAGCCATTTACGATGACGTGGTTGAAGTGGCTAGTGACGATGCTATTGCCATGGCGCAAAAAGTGGCCAAACAAGAAGGCATTTTACTGGGAATTTCTGGTGGTGCTAACGTTGCTGGCGCCATTCAATTAGCTAAACAATTAGGTGCTGGTAAAAAAGTTGTCACGGTTGCCCCAGATGGTGGCGAGCGGTATTTGTCAACGGCGTTGTTTAAGTAGGTTAGGCTTATCAACAAACTAAATAAGCACGACTGGCAGATAGTGACTGCTAGTCGTGCTTTTTGTTGCCCACAGCAGCTGAGTAACGGAGTTAATAATGAACAAAACGCCTCTAAAGCTAGTTTTTCCTAGTTTTAGAGGCGTTTTGAGATGACTATTTCATTACTATTTAAAAATTAAATGGCTCACACAACTTTTCACTAATGTTGCATTACCCTTGCCGCATTGCAACGCGTAGTAAATCTAAAATTGCAGCAGAAGCACCAGGAAAGGCGAAGATCATTTGGTCTAATTGATCAGCAGTTAATTGCTGGTCAATGATTAATGTCAACGTATTGATCAAATCCTGAGCAGCGTTACCATAAATGGTTGCGCCGACTAATCGGTGTTTTTGATCGGTTACGATGGTCATTTCTGCATGACTTTCGTTTTTAGTTTCAAAACGCATTTGTTGGCCATAAGGGATGGTTTGTATTTGATAGTGCGCAGTATCTTTTTGTGCTGCTGCGATTGACATGCCAGTTTGTGCGATCCGCGGTAAAGTGAAGACAACGGATGGAATTGCTGGGTATTGAATTGGCGCTTGGCTCAAGCCGATCAGTTGACTAGCGATGTAGTTGGATTCAAATGTGGCCGTTGGTGTTAATTTAGGAATTGTTTTATCAATCACATCGCCACTAGCAAAGATATTTGGTTGAGTAGTGCGTAAATGATCGTCAACGATAATTCCCCGCCGGTTAGTTTGAACGCCTGCTTGGTCTAAACCTAGTTGTTCAGTGTTCGGAATTCTGCCAGTTGCATCAATCACATAGTCAGTGGTGACGGTTAAACCAGATTGGGTTGACACTTGGAAGCGTTGGTCTTGCTTAGCGACAGCGCTGACGGCTTCTTTAAAGTGAAAGTCAACACCTTGTTCTTTGAGTTGCGTGACAATTTTTGCGCTATATTTAGCATAAAAACTACGAATGGCTTGATCCGCAAATTCAATCACTGTCACAGCGGCGCCAGCTTGGCGAGCTAAATCAGCAAACTCTAATGAAATAATGCCAGCACCAATGAAGGTAATGTGATTTGGTAAATGCGGTAAGCTTAAGAAATCACGGCTATCATGTAGATAAGCTTTGCCCGGAATGTCGAGTTTGGCTGGCCGTTGACCAGTCGCTAGAACAATGTTGTCAGCTGTGTAAGTGTCACTGTCAACTTTAACTGTGTGTGCGTCTTGCAACTGGCCATGACCATCGATTAAGGTAATGCCGGAATTTTCAAATGCTTTAGCTAAACCAACGTGCATCGGATCGATGTTTTGGTGTTTATAGGCCATTAATTTTTCCCAGTTAATCTTTAATTCACCAGTTAGAATACCACTTTCACGGTAAGCAGCAGCTTGATGAGCGATGTCAGCTGGTCCGTCTAACAAAATTTTGGCGTTACAGCCATAGTTAGTGCAAGTGCCGGCAATTAAATCTTCCTCTACGATGGCGACTGATTTGCCAGCTTGGCGTAGTGTTAAAGCTGCGTGCCATGCAGCGTGACCACTTCCGATAAATAAAACATCATAATTAAATTTTGTCATAGTAAAACTTCTTTCTTAAATTGAAAAAGGGACCGTGTTAAAGTGGCTGTTTTTCCAACTGTTGCGCCAATTCTTTTAGTTGTTGGTTTAGTTGGTGCTGTTGATTGATCATTTCCGTGATTGGCGGCGCAGCAACCTGATGAATGAAAAGCTGTTGAATTTTAGCAATTTTAGTTTGTAATAAATTAAACTGGGCGTTTTGAGCTGGATTAAACGATAAATTAAAGCGCCGAACATCTTCTGGTGCACGTTGTTTGAGCAGCCAATTTTTTTGAACTAGTTTTTGGACCACAGGTGTTAAAGTATTGTTAGCCATATCTAGTTCGCTACAGACTTGACTTATCGTGGTGGTTTGCTGCCGGTAGACAATTAATAAAACCATGTACTGTAAGTAAGTTAGGCCAAAAGGATGCAGAACTAGGTGGTAAAGTTTATGAAAATAACGGTTTGTCGTGTAAACCGCAAAGCAAAGCTCATTATACGGTGTTAAATTCACCGGCAAAAGAAATCATCTCCAAATACATCGTATACGACATATTACCATGCATTTCCACCTATGTCCATTAAAATGGTTTTAAAAAAACGTACTCTGGCCAGTAATTGCCGCGATAAATGCGGTTATGTACTGGTTAGAGTACGTTCAGCGATAATAAGATTAAATTACCCTTGCCCATCTTTAAAAGCAGGGTACAAAGTCATACCACCATCGATAAATAAGGTGATGCCAGTGACATAACTTGATTCGTTGGAAGCTAGCCAAGCGGCACCAGCGGCGATTTCTTCAGGTTTGCCAATGCGGTTCATCGGGACCATGGAAACAGTTTGTTGGTACTGTTTTTGATCCGCAAATTTCTTGACGTTGATCGGTGTATTGATTGCGCCAGGGCCGATACCATTGACCCGAATGCCATATTTAGCATATTCCATGGCAATGGTTTGCGTAAACAATTTGACGCCACCTTTAGCTGCTGCGTAACTAGCAAATGTTGGCCACGGAATCTGTTCGTGTACTGAGGACATATTGATGATGTTTCCCGGCTTATTATGTTTTCTAAAATAACCAAGTGTAGTTTTAGCACCTAAAAAGACGCCGGTTTGATCAATTGCCATCACTTTTTGCCAATCTGCTAAAGTGATTTCGTGGGTAGGTGCTTTAAGTTCCATTCCCGCATTGTTCACCCAAACATCCAAGTCACCAAAATGTGACAGTGCCGTTTGCAATAAAGTGTTAGTACCGGTTTCTGTAGCGATATTAGCTTGCATAATCGTGGCTTGGCCACCATTTGCTTTTACAGCAGCCGCTGCTTTTTCCGCACCAGCCCGATCGTTATTGTAATTGATGACAACAGCCATCTGTTCTTGACCGAAACGGGTAGCGATGGCACTGCCAATACCCTTTGAGCCACCAGTAATGACGGCAACTTTACCTTTTAAATCTGCATACATACCTGATTATCTCCTTAGATAACCGTGGTGGTAATCGCGCCACCAACAATTAAAATTAACCCAATAATTGTAAAAGTAAGTTCGCGTTTGCTCTTTGATTCGTGAAGAAAGATCATCCCGCCTAAAGTTGAAATGACAACTGAAAGCTGCGAGATAACAAATGCTAAGTTAACGCCATTTACTTTAACCGACAAAATGTATGTAATTGCGGCAATTGAAAAAATAAACCCAGCAATTACGCTTTGCCAGCTTGCTTTTTCCTTAAGTACGTGCGGTTGTTTGGTAAATAAAATGTAAACGAGGACCATGATGATCATCCCGACAGATTCGGGGAAGAAAATGGCTAAGCCAGAATCGGACATGGCTTTTGGAATAGCATTGTAAACTAAAAAGCCGATGGTGGTTAAAATTAGCATGATGATGGTTTTTGTCCGTGCCGCAGTACCGCCGCTAGGTAAATCTGCTTTGTCGGTAATGGCCGTTAAACTACTGCCGATGATTAGCAAAATGATGCCGAGAAAACCTAAAATCTTAGCGGATGTGGATGCCCATTCGCCAAATAAAATGACGCCGATTAAAGACGTTCCAATTAACTGCAGCCCGGTAGAAATCGGCATGGTTTGTGACACACCAATGGCTTTATACCCGCTGTATTGGCCTAACTGACCCACAATCCAGAAAGCGCCTGCAAGTGCAGCCATAATAAAGCTCTTTAAATCAACATTGGGTTGTAGGAACAACACAACAAAGAGACTGACGATCAGCGTTCCCACCGCCGTCCCAAAAATTTGATTAATCGGTTTACCATTAATTCGGGCGACAGCTAAGGGTAAAATCCCCCAGGCTAGTGCCGGAATTAACGTTAATAAAATAGTCATCTTTGATAACCTCCTTGAACAATAGCGCATTTAATTAAATGAATATTAATCATACTATAACGCCAAAAGCTGCGTTTTTTAAAATCATATGCTAAAAGCTTAATTAAATGCGAAAAAATAGCCTATTTCCAGATTTTAAGCTGGAAAATCAGCGGCTATTGTTACGTTGATATTAAATGTGATTGAATTTTAGCGCATACATTTTTGGGTGAAAAAAGTTTAGCTAATTAGATGACTCTATCAAAAGTACAGGCACAAGTCAACTGAAAACTTTTAAATTGGTTAATCGGTCCAGCCGATTTTTACTGATTGATTATCTTAGACAGGCAACCTATAATAGAAACATCCAGCAAAAAAGCGTCTAGGCGGGGTGAAATTGGCGTTGGAGGCGAGAACATGCGAAAGTTTCACTTGCGAAAACATCAAAAAGACCGTAAAATATCGCAATCAGATTCACATGATTTTAAAGATATGGTCAATGCGGCCCAACAATCGACTCATGATTTTCGCCGTTTACAAAATAAGTTTTCCAAATTAGTGATTAATTATAAGAAAAAGCATCAATAATTTCAGCCCAAATAGTGAACTGACATTTAATTTAAAAAGCGGTTGTGGATTTAAACAACAACTGCTTTTAGGCTTAAGAGAGGCTGTGGCAAAGGTAATCCTTTTTTGCCACAGCCTCTTTTTGATGACAAATATTTCCCGAAAGCCTGCGCCAGCAGCCAGTTTTTTATGCTTGCCAAGTGTCACAAAACGGTGGTTTATGTCGCAGCTAAATGATCAACATTTATCGTATGTTAAATTTTTAAAACAAAAAGCTGCTTTTTTAAATTTGGCAGATTGCAAGAAATAACTTGAACAAATTTAGTAACGCAGATTACGCAAAA
>NZ_AYYI01000067.1 GCF_001436505.1 Loigolactobacillus rennini DSM 20253
GGTAGCGTCAAGAATCTTGTGTAAATGAAATGCCTTCGTACATATAATATGTATCTAACTTAAATAAATGATGCTTCCAAGGTGTCCTGGAGTCCTTTGAACCCTCGGTGGATCCGCTTCAGAGACTTCTCGTTATAAACATTAAACTGAGAAACCAGGAAGCGATCCAGTGAATCTTCCGTTGGAAATTGTTCTTTGTGGTGGGTGGTGCGCTTGAGATGCTTATTAAAGTTCTCAATCAGGTTAGTGGAGTATAGTGATTGCCGGATAGCTGGTGGAAAGTCCATGAAAGTGAGTAAATTCGGCATTTTAAGCAGATCTTTGATTAATTTGGGATAGGTCTGATGCCAGTTGTTGGCGAACTCATTCAGTTTCAGTTCGGCTGCTTCACGGTTGGCGGCCCGATGAACTTGTTTAAAGTCACTGATCACGGCCTTGCGGTCTTTTACGCGAACTTTGTTCATCAGATTCCGCCCAACATGAACCAGACAACGTTGTCGTTTGGCTTTAGGGAAATGCCGATTCAAGCCTTCATCCAAACCAACTAACCCATCGGCCACAAACAACAGCACATCTTTAACGCCCTGCTTGATCAAGGTTCCCAGCAGTTCAGTCCAGATTCCAGTCGATTCCGTTGGCGCCACTTGGTAGTTCAGCACTTCTTTCGTACCATCTGGACGAATGCCAATCGCAATATGAACGGCTTCTTTTTGAACGGTATCCCGCTTTAACGGCAAGTAAGTGGCATCTAAGAAGATGGCCGCATATTGTGAAGCCAGGCGACGTTGCTGGAAAGCTTGAACCTGTTCATTGACGGCTTTAGTCATGTTGGAAACCGTGGCTTTGGAGTAGTGAGCACCGTACATTTTCTCAATGAGTTCGGAAATTTCAGCAGTGGTAATTCCCTTGGTATACAACTGAATGACCGTTGTTTCTAAATCATCACTGTGCCGACCGTAGGCTGGCAAGGTATGATTTTCAAACCGGCCATTGCGATCTCGAGGAATGGTTAAGTTAAGTTGGCCGTACTTCGTATCAAACGAGCGCTCATAACTGCCGTTGCGGTTATTACCAGTGTTAATCCCAGCGTATGAGTAGCGTTCGTAACCCAAAAACTCTGCCAATTCGGTTTGAAGAAGCTGGTTAATCGCAATTTCGAGGTGGTGACGAAAAACTTCGTCCAAATCTTGCTTTTGGGCTAGTGCAGCGATAATTTCTGTGGTAAGTTCATTCATGGGGAATGCCTCCTGTGATGTTTTCTGTGGTTACTAAATATCATAAGGGAAGGCATTCCCTATTTCTATACAATTCAGAAATCTTTTATGCATTTACACAA
>NZ_AYYI01000068.1 GCF_001436505.1 Loigolactobacillus rennini DSM 20253
TTACCGCCCAGAAAGCAGCTTAATAAAGTTGTCCAATTTTAAGGGTTCACTTCACTCGCTAAACAAGTATTTCGCTTTTTTTAGTAAAATGCACTTTGCTATATTAGTAAAAGATATATTCATTGGTCCCAGTAATTCATCGATATGTTTTAAAATCATTTTGTTATTAATGGATTCAGCTAATTTTTTAAAAGCAATTGAACTAATACTATATAGATAAAGACGGGTTTTCCCCGTCTTTATCTAACTGTTAATTATTTTGCATATAGCTAATGACTCGTTCACGCACTTTGGAGGATAATTTAACCTGTACTAATAATTTCATAGTTGATCATCTCTTTCAATTGAATTAGATAAGCTAAAACAATAAGCAATTAATTTGTTCTTCGATAAAATGTTTAGCTTAATTTTCGTCTATATATTAGGCCCCCTTTTTCTGAATTTCATTATATCATTTGTTTCTAATTAATTATATACTTTTTTTAATTTATTTTATGCTTAATATCAGCATTTTTTGGAATATAATTAAATTATGATTATAAAAATATTTATTTATGAGTTACGTTAATTAGTTTTTTCTAATTTATTAAAGACAATGATTTGCGTGAAATGGATGACTGCTTAAACTACTGGTATGCAATAGAAATACTATCAACTTTTGATTAGCTAATTAAATTGTTGACTAAGAGATAATCAATGATATTTGTATTTGACAAGGGAAATATAAAAGTAAGTACGTCGACAAAATTGAAAAATTCACTTTAACCATCTCGGTTGCACTAGTTTAAGAGTAAAACTTAACCAAAATTTTTCGTCAGTATTTAGGAAGTGTAGTTAATCAGATTGTTTTAGAGTGCTATTAATAGTTAGATTCTGGACTATAATAATTGGTGTCGCCTAAATAATTAAAGGAGTTCTAAAATGAAGCGCAGTTTAACTTTCATCAGTAAAAAAATGTCTTATGCATTGCGGCACAATCCCGAAAAATATGGGCTTACGCTGGATGAATATGGCTATACAGATGTTGCCCAATTCTTGCAAGCCCTCAATCGGATGCACCATTTTACGCCCCGATTAAAGTTAGCTGATTTGGAAAAAGTGATTGCGCAGTCGGATAAACAGCGCTTTGAAATTAGAAATGGTAAAATCTGCGCGCTTTATGGTCATTCCATTCCTGGTATCATTAAACGGCGCGCTGCAGTGCCACCAGCTATTTTGTATCATGGTACTGCGCGGCGTTTTTTAGCTAGCATTAAGCGGGAAGGGTTACTGCCCATGAGCCGGCAATACGTCCATTTATCTACGGATGTTGCGACGGCGAAACAAGTTGGTTTGCGGCGGGATTCGCAGCCAGTTATTTTAACTATTGCAACTGAAAAAGCCCAAGCGGCTGGAATTCAATTTTTTGTGGGCAATGATCAAGTTTGGTTGTGTTCCGAAGTACCGCCGCAGTATTTACAAGTGAAAGCCTGACCGGCTCCGTTATTGGCGCATAGCAAACGGCACGTTATTCATTGATGAATAACGTGCCGTTGACTTTAGTATAATGCTTAACACTTACCCGCTTTTACCAGCATGTTTTATTTTGGCTCTTCTCCGGCTAGCATCCGTTTAGCTTCTGTCTTAGATAAGTCGTAGTGGTAATACTTATCATAGAATTGTTGGGTTTTTTTGGTTAAGTTCAGTTGTTTAAATTTGTTCGGGTGTAACTTTTTAGCAGCCCACAGGACTTGGAGGGCTTCTTCAGCACTGTAGCGATCCCAAGCAAAAGTACCTTGTGGATTGCCATAGACCCGACCGGCTTTAACGGCTTTTAGTTTAGCAAAGCGGGAATCGTGGCACAGTGTTTTCAAGGCCTTTTTGCTGGTGGTATTGCCAATGATAATGACTTGTGGGTTGGCCTTAATAATTTGTTCTGCAGTAACAGCCCGCATATTGCCTTTAACTTTTAACGCGTTTTTGCCGCCGCTTAATTTAATCCACTCATCCACGATGGTGTCGCGGCCATCTACTTTTAATAGATCTTGGTCGTTGACAATGTGCAACACTCGCGTTTTTTTCGTATTTTCATCCAAATGTTGTTTAACGTATTTAATGTTGCCATTTAATTCTTTCACGTACTGGTTGGCAATTTTAGGGGAGTTGCCGCCTAAAACCTTAGCCGTGGTTTTAACTGAGCGCTTTAAGCCGGCAAAATCTTGGTACATTAAATTAACAGCGGGAATGCCTACTTTAGTAGCCTGTTCTGCTTGATTTTTATCAGCAGTTAACACCACATCCGGTTTTAATTTTAATAATTCTTCTGTTTGGATATCATTGCCGCTCAATGGTGCAGTGACAGCTTTGATGCCGGGATAAACGGTGCTGAACCACGGAAAACTTTTCACGGTATCCGTTGTAGCAACCAACTTTTTTTGGCCGTTTAAAAGGAGTACCACTTGGTTGTTAGCGTGCCATAAATCGGCAACCCGGTTGACTTTTTTAGAGATTTTAACGGTTTTGCCACTTAAATCCTTAACGTTACGTGTACTAGCTGCTTGAATTGGGGTTGACACTAAGACGACTGCAAAAAGCAGACCGAATAATAAGGTACATTTTTTCCAGAATTTCATGAGAACCTCCTAAAAACAGTTTGATCAACAATGCAGGTTTTTTGCTGCGTCGCAGGGAGGGTGACGACGTTTAAAGGTAGTTGGTAGACATCACTTAAATGAGAACTCGTTAAAATCTTAGCAGCAGGCCCGCTTTGCCACTGCCCATTTTGGGCCAAGGTACTGACTTGGTCGTTTAATAATAGGGCTTGGTTCGGGTCATGGGTAGTTAAAACAATGCCATAGCCAGTCTGCGCTAATTTTTGAATTAATTTTAAAACGCGGACTTGGTTGGCCACATCTAAAGCAGAAGTCGGCTCATCAAAGATGATTAGCTCTGGTTCTTGCAATAATGCCCGGACAATGCTGGCTAGTTGTTGTTGACCACCACTGACGGCAGCATAACTTTGCTGTGCACAGCTGCTTAAATTAAACCGAGCGAGTAGTGCTTCTGCGCGGGAGCGATCTTTAGCGGTGGGAGCAGCCAGTAAACTTAAATGTGGTGCCCGTCCTAATAGGACATAATCACGCAAACTAAAAGTAACCGGTGTTCGTTCGCTGCTCATTTGCGGGACGTAGGCGATTTTACGAGATCGTTGAGCTGGTGATAAACGCCGTAATGAGTGGCCATTTAACGTGACTGTACCGGCAGTTGGCCGGTAAACACCGGCTAAACAATTGAGTAATGTCGATTTGCCCACACCATTTGGGCCTAAGATGCAATGGATTTGCCCGCTGTGTAGCTGAAAATTAATGCCAGTAAATAATGACTGGGTATCGGCGTAATGAAAACTAAGATCTGTCGCGATCAGCTGGGTCATACAAAGGTCACTCGTTTCTTTAATAATAACCAAACAAATAAAGGTGTACCGATAAAACCAGTTAAGATCCCTAATGGAATTTCACCGGCGCTAAGACTGCGGGCAAGACTGTCTAAAAGTAGTAGAAAAATAGCGCCAAAAATGCCGGCTAAAGGTAAAGCTTTAGCGTTGTTTTGACCAATCACCAGCCTTGCCGCATGGGGAACCACTAAACCGATCCAACCGATGGTACCACTTAAGCAAACTGCACTGGCTGTTAGTACGGTAGCACATAAAATGATAATGCCTTGTTCCAGTTTTAAATTTGCGCCCAATGTGGTGGCTTCTAATTGATTGAGACTGAGTAAATTTAGACGCCAACGAAAAGCCAATAACACAATGCCAGCCAATAGCAAAGTGGGCACGTTGAGGCCAAGATTGCTTAATGTAACTTTTTCCAAACTGCCCAATTGCCAATAAGTGATGCTGGGCAGTTGTTGCTCAGGATCGGCTACGTATTTGAGCAAACCGATCACCGCTTGCATGAAGCCACTAATGATGATCCCAGCTAAAACTAAAGTCAAACTCCCCCGACTGTTTAGAAAGTGCTGAATGCTGACAGCTGCCAAAACCGCCAATAGACCACCAGCAAAGGCGCTAATCTGGATTCCTGCAGCTTGGTAGCCTAAGATAATGGCTAAAGCGGCTCCGGCTGCAGCGCCATTTGAAACCCCCAATAAATCTGGTGATACCAGTGGGTTGTGAAAAATAGCTTGAAAGGCGGTTCCAGAGATCGCTAAAGCAGCACCGATAATGGCGGCTGCTAAAATCCGGGGTAAGCGCAATTCAAGTAAAATCTGTTGATCGGTAGCAGCAACTGCTGGTGCTAATTGCAATGGGTGAAGAAAAAAGTGACTGATGGTCGTAAATGATAAAGGATAACGACCGACACTTAGCGCACCAAACATGACAATCAATAACAGTAGGCCACTGCCAATTAAAAATTGCCGGTAAGAAAATCGCGGTTTTTTGAGAATCATGCTCACCACCTTCTAAACGCTTTCTTCATTATAGCATGTGGAATGTTTCACGCTTATTAGGGAATTGACTAATTATCAATTCCCAAAACGTCTGTCATACTAGAATTGTCTAAATGATAAAATTTACACATTCAACCGGAATGTTAAAGTGAGGGACCACGTCGTGCATTATGTCGCTATTGCAACGCAGCCGCTAGATGTTCAAGCTTTATACAATAAATTAGTTGATCCGCAATTTGGTGGGATCGTCACCTTTATTGGCACTGTACGCCAATGGACAGCCCAAGTTGAAACCACGGCAATCGAATACACTGCGTACACGGAAATGGCTGTCAAAGAAATGACTAAATTGGCAGCTGAAGTTGAAGCAAAAGGCGCTAATGTAGTGATTGTTCACCGCGTGGGCCATTTAGCGTTGGCAGATGAGGCCGTTTTTGTTGGTGTGGCCGCCGCACACCGCGCAGAAGCATTCGATTGGTGTGAATATTTAATCAATACCGTTAAGGAACGCGTTCCGATTTGGAAAAAAGAGTTTGATACTGATAAAGTGCGCTGGGGAGGGCCTAAATAATGTTTACCGTTAAATTATTTGCAGTATTAGCTGAACAAGTTGCACAAAATGAGGTGCAACTCCCACTTAAAACGCCGATTACAGCAGCAACTGTCAAACAGGCAATGGCGAAAAAGTTTCCCCAGACAACGCCTGTTTTAACTGATTGTTTAGTCGCTGTCAACCAAACTTTTGTTACTGATGAAAGTTTTCAGCCAGAAGAAGTGCGCGAAGTTGCTTTAATTCCACCGGTTAGCGGCGGTTAAACCTTGAATGAATTAGAGCGTGTCCCTTAACACGATTTTAAACGGGTAGCAGGTGCTTGTTACTTGCTGCTTTGTAGGAGGAATTTTTATGGAACCTTTATATGATCGTTACGATCGTTTACATAATTATGTTCGGATTTCCATTACGGATCGTTGCCCGTTACGATGTGTCTATTGTATGCCGGAGGAAGGGTTACCGTTTTTCCCAACTGATCGGGTGTTATCCCAAGATGAAATTGTTCAGTTAGTGCAAAATTTTGCAGAAATGGGTGTTTCTAAAGTCCGGTTTACTGGTGGTGAACCGTTATTGCGTCGGGATGTAGTTGATATTGTTCGCCGGGTGCACGCGATTCCTGGCATCACTGACATTTCGGCAACTACTAACGGTTTGTACCTGCCACGGAAAGCAGCGGCATTAAAAGAAGCAGGGTTGCAACGGCTTAACATCAGCTTAGATACTTTTGATCCGGCACGTTATAAAAAAATTACCCGTGGCGGCAACATTAAACAAGTGCTCAAGGGAATTAAAATCGCCAGTGAATTAGGTTATGTTGTGAAGTTGAATGTGGTTGTTATCAAAGGACAAAACGATGATGAGCTACTGAAATTCTTGAATTATACACGGGATCACCGGGTTAATGTGCGTTTCATTGAATTTATGCCGATCGGAAATTCCGAAGCAACTTGGAAGAAAGAATATGTTGGATTAAAGAATGTCTTTGATATTTGTGAAGAAAATCAAATTGACTACCAACCGATCCAATTACCTGGTAATGGGCCATCTGAAAACTATCGAATTAAAGGTGCACTGGGCAGTTTTGGGTTGATTCATCCGATTAGTGGTAAGTTTTGTGAAACTTGTAACCGTTTGCGGATCACGCCAGATGGCTACATTAAAGCTTGTTTATATTGGGATGAAGAAATTAATATCCGCGCGGCAATTCCGGACAAAGTTGAATTTCGCCGCTTAGTGCAGCGGGCATTGGATAATAAACCATTGGATCACCGGATGGCATTGACTGACGTGGATAAGGTGGAGTATAAGGCGCCAACTTGGCGGCATATGAGTCAAATTGGAGGTTAAATTAGAATGGCAAAAAAAGAAGTAAGTGGGCGGTTTAATGCCATCATGGCTTTAGTCATGGGCACTTTGGCAATGATGGGTTGTTTTATGGCTTGGTCGAGTTTTGCGCCGTTAGCGGCACAAATTGCGCATATGTTTTCTTTATCCGTGTCACAACGGACTTTGTTACTGGCCACACCAGTTTTGTTAGGGTCGATTATGCGGATTCCAGTGGGGATTCTCAGTGACCGTTATGGTGGGAAAAAGGTGTACATCATTTTGATGCTATTTGTCTTGATTCCACTATTTTTAGTCCCGCGGGTGCATTCGTTTGGGATGCTGTTGTTCGTTGCACTATTGTTAGGGATGAGTGGGACGTCTTTTGCCGTGGGAATTTCGTACGTTTCGGTTTGGTTTCCACCTCAGCAGCAAGGTTTAGTGTTAGGCATTGCCAGTTTAGGGAACATTGGCAATGCGGTTTCAGCACTAACGCTGCCTCAGATTGCGGCTAAATGGGACTTCAGCATGGTTTATAACGTATTAATCGGCATGTTGATAGTTTTGATTGTTTTGTTTGCGCTTTTATGTAAAGAAATGCCATTGGATAAATCCAAGACGTTAAAAGAGTCGCTATCTGTCGCCAAAGATGCTAATACTTGGTATTTATCATTATTTTATGCGTTAACGTTTGGTTTATTTATGTCATTTAGTAATTTAACGCCAACTTTATTAGACGGTCTTTTTCAAATGAACCCAGTGACTGCCGGTTTATGGGCCGCAGCATTTGGCGCCATGTGTACGTTTGTCCGGCCTGTTGGGGGCGTTTTGTCTGACCATTTACGGCCGATGCAGCTTTTACAATGGGTTTTATTAGGCATTGGTATCTTTGCTTTAGAGATGAGCTTTACGTTAAATGGGCAGGCACTATTTGTCACTGGTTTGGTTCTAATCGGCTTGATCGCGGGTTTAGGCAACGGTATTATCTTTAAAATGGTACCATACGTTTCAAAAGGTAATACAGGGGCCGTTACTGGTTTTGTCGGTGCGATTGGGGGCTTAGGCGGCTACTTCCCGCCGATTGTAATCGGAAACATTAAACAGCTTACGGGTAGTTACATGTGGGGCTTTTGGTTGTTAGCCTTGTTTGCAATTATTTGTTGGTTAATTTTACGGCGTAAATATATTAGTGGTGAGACCCACATTGTGCAATAAACTAAGCAAGCTATTTTAAATAGAAAACGCGCGGCATCAGACAGTTTGTTTTCCAATTAGCTGGAAACAACAAGTTGACGCTGCGCGTTTTTTAATTGAGCTTAGTTTTTCTTTGGCTATTTTTGTCGCCGTAATAACCGCTTAGTGAGTGTTTCAAGATCTTGACGGGTTTGTGAAGCTGGAAGTGCGTGAATATCTAATAATGCTTGATCAGTAAATTCATTGGCCATGGTCTGCGCGCGCTTGACGCCGCCACTTGCGATGACTAATTGGCGTAGCTCCTGTAGTTCATGGGCGGTTAGTTGTTTACGTTTGCTTAAATACGAACGGGTGGTCTGCGGGTGCGCCTCGATTGCAAATAAAAGGGGTAAGGTGTAAATGCCGTTTTGGATGTCTTGTAAAATGGGTTTGCGGATGGTGTCCGCTGACCCGGTGTAATCCAAAATGTCATCTAAAATTTGGTACGCTAACCCCAGTGAGCGGCCAATCTGTTCGCCGGTTTCCACGATGATGGGATCAGCGTGGGCTAATTTGGCGCCTTGTCCGCAAGCTAGTGCAAATAATTTGGCCGTTTTCCCTTCGATTTCTTCTAGGTATTCGGCAACGGTTTCGTCCATGCGGTAATTTAAATTGTATTGTGCCAATTCGCCGGATAAGATGCCGTGCATGGCATTAACATTGGTGTGGAGATCCTGAAAACTCTCTGCCGCCTTAAGCAATTGATCGAAATAAAGTGTGAATAGCAAATCACCGCCATAAACAGCGTTGCGGTTACCAACAGCCGTTTGCACCGTCGCGGTGTGCCGCCGCTGTGTGGCTTGATCGATCACATCATCGTGAATTAATGTGGCTAAATGCAACAATTCAATTGCGGCAGCACCAGCCCGTAACCGTTTTGGATCAGACTGGGAACCAAATTCACTAAAAAGATAAAATAGCCCGGCGCGGACTAGTTTACCCCCATTTTGAATCAAGGCTTGTACACGTTGATTGACAGCGGGCTGCTTGATTTTTGCCGCTTGCAGTAAATATGGTGTCAGCGGCATTAATTTTTGTTGAATGCGGGGGAAGTCATCCCAAATATGAAGCGTCATAGGCTACCTCTTGTTCTAATGATTAAATTTAGCGATTTCCGCAGTTAATTGCTCAGCCACAGGCACGAAGACAGTGGTGAAAAGTTTTTCCAATGCTTGCGGCGGGGTTTTGGTTTGTTTAGTCAGGTTGTTGGCTTGTTGCCAAGCAGTTTGACGCATTTTGGTTAATAACCGCGGCTTAATGTGATTGAGTCGCTTACTCAATTTTACCTTATTTGTCCCATATTTACGTAAATAATAGTAAAAAATTTCGTGAAATGTGTTGTCTAAGTCCCAAAAAAAGGTATTGCGTAAAATTTGATCGTTCATGGCTTGGGCAAATAATTGTTTACCAACGATTTCATGACTGGCAAAGCCAGCGCCAGAAGCGATGATGGCTTTAACTTCTTGGTTATCCGCTAAATAACGACTGAATTGTGCCAGTTGGTTATCAGGTAAGTCGAAGCCTAAGGTTTCTTTACGCTTTTCAACAGTGAGTGCTTTTAAATGGGTAGAAAATTTAGGCGCAATTTTTTGACTATCGGTGATTAAATCAGCTACCATGTGCTCGAGTAATTGCTGATTTTTGGCTAAGTCTGCATTGACTTGCTGCCAAATTTTTTCAAAAGCAGGATTAAAATCACGGAATAAGGCCTCACAAGTCGTCACGAGTTGTCGACTAACTTTAGCATTTTCAGTGTGGGGTTCGTATTGAACTACTAAAGGCAATTCAGTGGTTTCTGGTGCGTTTAATCCGTAGGTGTGCCGTTGCTTTGCAGTATAGGTTTTTAATTCGTCTAAGTTCAATAACCCTAATGGGGCAATGGTAAGTTCCGCATTGGTAGCCATAATCTGTAAAGCAAATGGCGTTGTGGCACTTTCATTTTTTGTAAAAGCTTTTAACGTTGAAAGTAAAGTCGAACGGTTTTGTAACGGGGACTCTGGATCAGCATAAAAAGCGGAAGTGTAAATTGGTTGGTTATCGTATTGTGCGTTTAAATCGGTCATTGGCTCAATCCTTTAATGATAAATTTACTTAGCTTAAAGACAATCAATTAAGCTGAATGTGTTGCTAGAAACTTTTTTCCGCCCGAAGTGAATTGGGCTGCACGTAAATCAACGCCCGCCATGGCTTTTCCCTGTGGATCTTCGATGGTTACTGCAGTTAACAGCTCTTTTTTGATGGCGTACTGTACAGTTTGGTAAAACATGGAATCTGGGTTGATTTGCCGTGCTTCGTGGAAATGATGCTGTGCGACGTCATTTAAAAGACCTTGCAATGCTTGGGTTAAACTAACATTATGTGCCATCTGCAACCTCCTAACGGCGCCGGTGCCGAACAAACGTGAAGAAGTGTAAGAGGCAGGCTAGTAAGACGTAAAAAATAACGACAAAAGTAATGTAGGTCAACCAGAATTGTCCTTTGATAAAAACACCGAACAATAATTGTTGTATACCCATGGTGACTAAAGCCATCACGGCGATCATACCAAATAATAGTAAATAGCGTTTCACTGTATCGTCATCCTTTTTTGGTTTTTGGGCGATTTTACGGCCCCAACGTTGGCACTGTGCCAATTTTTTGGGGTTTGGCTGGTGTTCCCGCCAAGTATTACTGCCCACAATTTCCGTTACTTTAATCAAACCAGCACCAGTTAAAACACGGTCGACTGTCCGGAAAGTGCCGTCGGTGATACCGACAAAGAAATTTTCTAAACTGGAAAGGTAACAAGTGGTGATGGTTAAATAATGTTTATGTTTAAATTGTGTCGGTAGCGTGTCACCGGCTTTGGTCATTCGAACCATCCGCGGCCGCATACAATCAAAAAAGTTTTTAGTAATACCAGATAGACCACCCCAATAAGTGGGTGCCGCGATAATCCAAAAATCATTTTCCTGCAACAACTGTTCCAAGTGATCTAATGTTGGATTTGGCTGCCCCGTATCTGGGGTAATCGTATAATCTGCTAAATCAAGTTGCTGGTAGGAAACAGATTCTGGTAATCCTTTAACAACAGCAGCTAAATATTGGGCAGTAATGCCATCCTTTCGGTGTGCCCCTAAAATTCCTAAAACTTTCATGGCAAAGCTTAGCCCCTTTTCTAACTCATTAACTTGTCATGGGATGTGGCATTAATTAATGATGAGTGATAATTAAAAATCAATTAAGCCGTTGTGCAACGCATAATGCACTAAATCCACTCGGTTTTTAAAGCCTAATTTACGGTTGATGCTGGCCTTATGCGCTTCAACGGTTTTGATTGAAATGAAAAGTTTTTTGGCAATTTCTTTATTGGAATAGCCTAAAGCAATCAGCGGTAAAACCTCCCGTTCTCGGTTTGATAAATCTGCATACCCTTTAATTTTAACATTGACATCGTTATCTTTTGAATTGATTTCAGCAACGTCATTTTTAGTTAAAATGATGTTTTGGTCAACATAAGTTTGGTGATTAGCCACCGCTTTGAGTGCGTTTAGTAATTCTGTATCGGAAGAACTTTTTAGAACATAAGAATCCGCGCCATTTTGCATGGCTTTATCAATGTAATCCTGTTCTTCGTGCATCGACAAAATGACGATTCCCACTTTAGGAAAGCGGTCGTGGATACGTTTGGTGGTCATTAAACCACTTTCACCAGGAGGCATATTGAGATCTAAAACAATTAAATCGGCCGCTGCGCGTTCAACTTCAAAATAGGCTTCGTTACCGTTAGCGGCTTGAGCGACCACTTCGAAATTTGGCTGCTGGTTGATGAGAAATGACAGGCCGCTGCGCACGATGGCATGATCATCGGCAATTAAAACTTTATACATAAGCGGTCCTCCTGTTCCATAATTAAGTCAGCGCAACCTCTAGTGATGAAAATGAGGTTGTTACTGTTTGTTTTAATGTTGCGGTCACCATTAAGCCACTGGAAAAGTCGCGGTTACCCGGGTGCCACTGCCCACTGTGGATTTAATTTGGAAAGTCCCGTGCAAAGATTTAACCCGTTCATTCATATTTAAAAGTCCTAGTGAATGGCCGTTAAAACTGACGTGTTGGTTGACATCAAAACCAGTCCCATCATCAATGATTTCTAGACTAATTTCGTGCTCGTGGGCCACTAACAATAAATTAATTTCGTTAGCTTGAGCGTGTTTGATCGCATTAGTAATTGCTTCTTGGGCAATCCGGTACAACACTGTTTGGACATCTTCGGAAAGTTTTAACTGGTCGGTGTCGTGAGTGAGAACCGTGATGCCGATACCTGAGTTTTCCTCCAACCGCTTGGCTAATGCTTTTAAAGCCGCTGAGAGCCCAAAACTATCTAAAACTGCTGGGCGGATATCCAAAGCCATTCCTTTAATATCACGTAAAGTCGCATAAAGCTGATTTTCGATTAGCTTGGTTTGGTGATCAAATGCAGCTGTATCCGCCTTAGCAGCAGCGGTTTCCAAATGGCGGATGCCCATAATTGAAGAATAGACACCTTGTGCAATACTATCGTGTAAGTCTTGTGACAGCCGTTTCCGCTCATTTTCGTGTGCTCGGTTCACGTACTGCACTAATTTTCGCTGCTGCGCTAATTGGTCCATGCGCTGAAGCAAGTCATTGCTTTTTAAAGTCAGCGAATAAACGTGTTGTTCGTGATCCAAATCTGTATAGACTAAAGAAAAGGCAAGGGGTTGTCCACCTTTTACCGGTAAATTAAACGGAATCACCGTTTTAGCTTGATCTAATACTGTACAGTTAAAGCAATCATCAGTTTGTGATTGCCGCTGTTTGACGACGTTTTGCATTAATTTAATGATATAAGCGGGACGCAGTCCATAGTCAGCTTGCAGCGCATGTGCCGCATGGTTGCTGATTAATAACTGGTCATCGCGAAAAATGAAGATCGCATCAGGCGCTTCATTAAAATTTTTTTCTACCCAACTGACAGCTTCTAACATTTTTTTCACCTCAAAACTGAACAGTTTAATGTTATCTAACGCTAAAAAGCGCTTTCAAATCAGGTACACTTACACCATACCTAGTTTTATGGCTCAGCACAAGTCAAAATAATTCGATTGCCAAAATAATGATTCAACATGTAGCCAATAAAAAAACGCTGTGCCAAAAATAATCAGGCCACAACGTTTGTTTGTTCCTCACTTTAGATAGTGCTTACTGGCAGTGCTGTAAGTATTTCTGTAACACGTGACCAGAGTGGACGGTAACCGGTTGGTGGTGTCGGTAACCGGCCAGTAAAACACCGATAATTAACTGATCTGCGTCAAAGATGGGGACAGCCACTGCGCTGGTCAGATGTTCAACCAAGGTGATGGGCTGGTAAGTATCGCCTGCATAATGGTGGTGGGCCAAATCATTTTCAATGAATGGCTCGCCGGTGCGGATCACCAACCCAGCAATTCCGATCCCACTGCGTAAAACGATTTTGCGGAAACGCTGGTTAGTATTACCGGCCGCAAAGCGCCAACGGATTTTACGCCAGCTGGTTGTCTCTTGCAAGGCAACCCCAACAAATTCAAATGGTTCTTGTTGGTAAACGGTCTGCACCAGATGATGATAAAGGTTGTCTTGGGCAAGGTTTCCGTTACGCATCGTGCCACTCCTCTCTAATTATAGCATAATTCAGTCAAATGAAACGCTTGAAATTGCTTTTTACAACAAAAATGTTTTAAAAACTACATCAAAAATATAAATAAAGTTAATTCTTATCTTTCAAAAATTGTTCATAATGAGCATAATCTTGCCGCAAAGGTTGGATCTGTTGTTCCAGTCGGTCAATGGCTTCGCTTTGCTCTAAGGTGCGTAGTGCAGCGCGCTGGTCTGCAATTTCGTTTTCTAGTAAAGTGCGGCGGATACGTAGGTCCATCAACGCGATTTTAAGTAATTTTTGAAAATCTGCTGTCGTCATGTCACTTTGTTCTAACATGGCATCACTTCCTCATAAAGATTGACGGTAATTTAAATTACGTAAGGCTGGGCTAGTGGGCACTTGCAATGGTTGGCAACCTGCGCTGGCTACAATGAATGCCTTTAGATGGTGTTGTCTTTGCTTGAGCAGCTTAGCCAACGGGGCGTGTGTTGTTGTAAAGTGCGCTAGCGTATAGTGAGTGTGTTCCGGAGTTTGAATAAAACTTTGCGGCTGTTGGGCTAATTTTTTTAAAAGTGTTGTGGTTAAGTAGGGATAATCAGTTGCGACCATTAAATAGTCTTGTCGTTGTGGCTGCTTGGCTGTGACTGCGTACAAACCGGCTAATGGGCCGTAGTCTGGATATGCTGCCGGGTCAAGGCAAACTTTAATCTGTGGGTTTTGTTGAAATAAGGTTTGTAGTTTAGGGCCATTAATGCTATTGGCTGCTAGCCAGATGCGGTTAGTAAATGGCTGTAATTTAGCCACCATTAATTCAACGTTTGTTTGGGTTTGTCCAGGCATGACAAACAACGCTTTATCTTGACCAAAGCGGCGAGAACGACCACCGACTAAAATGATGCCATCAGGTTTCATCTTGGTAAACAAAGTGCCCACTTTTACCACCGCTTTTTTCAACTAAATGAACTTGGTCGATCAACATCCCACGGTCAATTGCTTTACACATGTCGTAAATGGTTAATAAACTGATTTGACAGGCATTTAAAGCTTCAATTTCTACACCCGTGACGTGTTTGGTTTTCACTGTAACTACTGCCGTGATGGTATCTTGCTGGTTATCGCTAAAATAAATATCAACGCCAGTTAACGGAATTAAATGGCACATTGGAATTAAATTGCTAGTTTGTTTAGCAGCCATAATTCCGGCAACCTGGGCAACGGCCAAAACGTCACCTTTTTTCATAGTGCCAGCATGGATGCGCGCTAATGTTTCCGGGTGCATTTTGATTTGACCTGTCGCTTTGGCTACGCGAGCGGTCACGGCTTTACTGGTAACATCGACCATTTTAGCCCGTTGCTGGTCATTAAAATGTGTCAATTCAGCCATTTAAAAACCTTCTTTCTTAAGATAACGCTGCAGCCAAACTTGCCGCTTTAACGTTGTACTAAAATCAATGCAGTTTTGCGGAACAGCTTGCGGATAAAGGCTGGTAAAAGCGATGATCTGCTTGATACCAGCAAAAACAGCTGCCGTTTCGCCGGGTCTTAATAACACCACTTTCGGATAGGGTGCAGTTTTAAAACCTTCTAATAGGCAAAATTGTCCTGGTTTAGCGTAAGTTTGTACTAGTGTTTTAGCTTGCGGTACTTGTGGCGCTTTCTGGTGACTCATCACAGCTTGATTGGTGACCAGGACTGCGGTTTGTGCGCCGGCAGTGGCAAATTTGGCAGTGTCGGTGCCCGGTTGATCCATTTGGGCTTGGTGCGGATCATGTTTGAGTACGCAAACACTTTGTTGTTGCTGTTTAAGTAACGTTAGAAAATCTTCAATGACGGTGGTTTTGCCACTATTTTTGTGGCCTATGATTTGTAAGGGAGTAACCATGTTTCCACCTGACTGTATAGCGGTAACGGTTCGTGGCTGTGCGGAATCTTGAATAAACAAGTGGTAGATTGTAGATTGCCTAGTGCGCCAGAAACATCACTGCCGTTTAATTGGACTTGGTAGTCACCAGCTTTAAACTGATAAGTCCCGCGTAAAACTTTGTCATAACCGTTTGTTTTTGGATAGAAGCGGCTCAATGTTGCCGTGACTTTTTGGCACTGGGAAGCGCGGCCTTGCAAACGGCTTAAAACAGGTTCGACAAATAAATAAAAGCCAGTGTAACAGGCACCTGGATTACCAGATAAGGCCATAATCAAGGTGTTGTGGTCAATAAAGGCAGTGGTGACACTACCAGGGCGCATTTTTAATTTATTGAAGATCAATTGATCAGCTTCACGAGCAGCAGTAGCTAAGTAATCAAAATCGCCAACGGATACGCCGCCGTCCGTGATGACAATGTCGTTTGTTGCCTGCAGTCGCTTAAGATTGGTTTGTAATAGTTGATAATCATCAGCAATTTGAATGCTTTCAGTCACTTCGCCACCATTTTCAGCCACTAAATTAGCAATTAAAGGGCCGTTACTGTTAAAAATTTTTCCAGGCTGTGGCTTAGCACCTGGTTGGAGCAATTCTGTTCCAGTAGTGATGATGGCAACCTTTGGTTTAGCATAAACTGTGACGCTGGTTTGGCCAAAAGCGCTGATTAAACTGAGACCACCAGGATTTAATTCACTACCAGCGGCGATCAATAAATCACCAGCTTTAAATTCTGATCCAGCAGGGGTGATGTTATCTTTTTTCTGGGTGGTCATAATTTTAATTTGTTCGGGATGATCAGGGACTTCCCGTGTTTGTTCGAGCATAATCACTTTAGCAGCATCGTCTGGAACAAACGCACCAGTCATGATACGGACCACTTCATTTTCACCTAATGAGCGGTCAAAAGTTGCACCGGCTTGAATTTCGCCCACGACATGAAAGATTTTAGGAAAATCGTGGTCGTCTGCAGCCCGGAGTGCGTACCCATCATAACCGGAGCGGCGGAAATTCGGATAATCATAGGCTGCTTTTAAATCTTGGGCTAATATGCGGTGATTTGCTTGAGCTACTGGAATCGTTTCTGTTTTAGGCGTTAAATCTAATTGCGCTAGTTTGGCTTGCGCTTCTTCTAAAGTGATGGGATGACGACGGATTAACATAAGTTGATCTACTTCCTTCTCTCAAAGAGTAAATGTTTTAATTCGGGCAAGATTAGTTGCTGAACTGCGGTATGGCAGGCATTAGTTGAACCGGGTAGCACAAAACAAAGCTGCTGACGAACGTTAAAACCGGCGATGGCACGAGAAGCCAGCGCGTGGGTGCCGATTTCAGCAAAACTGAGTTGGCGGAAATGCTCGCCAAAACCGGGAATAATCACAGGTAGTAAGGGTTTTAGCGCGGGAATCGTCACATCGCGTCGGGCGATACCGGTACCACCATTGGTGATAATTAAATCTGGATTGGCCTGTTCTAATTGTAAAAAAGCGCTTTGAATGGCGACGATATCATCGCGTACAACCAAGCGCTGTTTAACGGTAACTTTGGCAGTGGCTAAAGCTGTCGCAATGATCTGGCCGCTTTTATCGTTATCTAAAGTTCGTGTATCGCTGATGGTTAAGATGGCAGCGTTGATCATGGTCTTCCTTCTTTCTAACGGGCGATTTTAAGCAGTTGCCACAGTGCTTGATAATGCTGTTGGGCTTGTTTTTTCGTAGTTAATTCATACAGGTAAACTTTGCCCGTTTTAAAATAAGTGACCGGTGCTTGTTGCCAAGTAAATTGCACCATATTTTCTCGGGCACGGTAAGCTAATTGCTGTTGCGCTAAACTTTGGGTCACTGCGGCTAACGATAATTTTCGTGGCAAATAAACGGACCAAGCATTGCGGCCGCAAAGTTGACGCAATCGAGTGTACTCGGTTGTTGGTATGGCAACTTGCTGATGCTGACAAATCGGGCAATGGGGCCGCTTATGGACTTGAAACGTTTGTAATGTTGGTTGCCAGCAATTCACGGTGGTGAGCTGGTCTAAGGCGGCTTTTCCGGTGACGATGTAACGTAGTGCCATTGCGATTTGTAAGCCTGACAATAATGGAATCAGTGGCGTGGCCACCCCTAATAAATCACAATCACGTTCCTTTAGACGGGTTAAATCTGGGAAAAGGCAGTTTAGGCAAGGTCCTTGTTGGGGATCTAGCAGCATTAATTGGCCAGAAACACCAGCACAAGCGGTTAAGATAAACGGAAAATGGTGATTTAATGCCAAACGGTTCAGTAAATCACGGACACTGTAGTTATCACTGCAATCTAGTGCTAAGGTCAGCGGTTTCATTTGTGCGATCAATTCAGGGCGCAGCTCCACTGGAAAAACTTTTAAATTCACGTGGTGGTTGATCTGTTTTAACTTAGCAGCGGCTGCTTCAACTTTGAAGGCAGCAGCCTCAGCGTCCGCTTCGGTAAATAAGCTTTGCCGCTGCAGGTTAGTTGTGCTAACTGTATCAGGATCGACTAAATACAAGGTACCAACACCAGCACGGACCAACTGTTCTGCGGCATAGGTGCCTAAAGCCCCACAACCGACAATCAAAACGGTACTGGCACTAATTTTGGCTTGGCCAGCGGTGCCAATTTGTTTCACGCGAATTTGACGGTCATAACGTTGCATAAGTTGTTCCTCCGAAATTTAAACGCTGATTTTATCTCACAAGTGCGTTGGCTAGTTAAGCATTAATTTTAAGTTTATGAAGGATAAAATAAACGATTCACATTCGCACGATCCGCAAAGATCGGGCAATTCCCTAATCGCAGTATAGCATCGAGAATGATATTGTGAATATTAGGGAAAAGTCTTACTTTTAGTTATCAGCTTTAATGCTGTTTATTGAAAAGATCAAAACAAAGTTGATTTGGGAAGGACGTGAGGGATTGTGAAGTCGCGATTTTTTAAACCGGTTGAGAAATTTAACGGTAGTTTTACGCAATTAGAAGAAAATAATCGCCGTTGGGAAAAATTATACAAGCAGCGCTGGGCACACGATAAAGTTGTCCGCACGACCCACGGTGTCAATTGTACCGGTTCTTGTAGTTGGAATGTTTACGTGAAGCAAGGTATTATCACTTGGGAGCACCAAGCCACAGATTACCCGTCTTGTGGGCCTAATATGCCAGAATATGAACCACGTGGGTGCCCGCGGGGAGCCAGTTTTTCTTGGTATGAATATAGCCCAGTTCGGATTAAATATCCTTATATCCGGGGGAAATTGTGGCGTTTATGGTCAGATGCGAAAACGAAAACCGATGACCGAGTGGCTGCTTGGGCTAGTATTGTGGAAGATCCGCAAAAAGAAAAACAGTACAAAAGTGCCCGGGGCCATGGTGGTTTAGTGCGGGTCCACTGGGATGATGCCTTAGAATTAATTTCGGTTATGCTGATCTACACATTGAAAAAATATGGTCCAGACCGGATTGCTGGATTTTCACCCATTCCAGCCATGTCGATGATCAGCTATGCTTCTGGCGCACGTTTTCTATCACTATTAGGCTCAGAGATGCTGAGTTTTTATGATTGGTACGCGGATTTACCGCCTGCTTCACCACAAGTTTGGGGTGAACAAACTGATGTGCCAGAGTCGGCTGACTGGTATAACAGTCAATACATCATTATGTGGGGCTCCAATGTACCATTAACACGGACACCGGACGCGCACTTTATGACCGAAGCCCGTTACCACGGTGCTAAAATTGTTGCCGTTAGTCCAGATTATGCGGAAAATGTTAAATTTGCCGATAACTGGCTAGCGCCGCATCCCGGAACCGACGCGGCTTTGGCCCAAGGGATGACCCATGTTGTTTTAAATGAATATTATCAAAAACGGCAAGAACCGCAATTTATCAACTATGCCAAACAATTTACCGATTTACCGTTCATGGTCTTTTTAGAACCTAGTGCTGCGCAGCAAGCGCACTTTACTTCAGGCCGGTTTGTCCGCATCAGTGATTTAACCGATACGGAAGTGCCTAATGGGGCCTGGAAACCAGTGGTTTGGGATCAAAAACAGGCTAAAATGGTCGTCCCTAATGGGACTGTTGGGCAGCGTTGGGAAGATAATCGTCAGTGGAACTTAACATTAAAGGATGAAGCTGGCAATCCGATTGATCCGGCTTTAAGCGTGGCAGCGCAGCAACAAACCGTCCAAATCGATTTTCCTGTCTTTAATCAAAAGGGCAATGCCATTTCAACGCGGCATTTACCGGTTCAACGGGTAACATTAAAAAATGGCCAGCAAAAATTAGTCACTACCGTTTATGATTTGATGATGAGTCAGTATGGGATTAAACGTCAGCCTGATGACGATTTAGCTGCAAGTGGTTACGATGATGCTAACAGTGTTTATACACCAGCTTGGCAAGAAAAAGTGACTGGTGTTAAAGCTAGTTTAGTGGTCCAAATCGCACGGGAATTTGCGCAAAATGCCTTAGATACTGGTGGTAAATCGATGGTGATCATGGGCGCTGGGATCAACCATTGGTTTAACAGTGATATGAATTACCGAACGATCATTAATTTATTGATGCTATGCGGTTGTGAAGGTGTTTCCGGCGGTGGCTGGGCGCATTATGTCGGTCAAGAAAAATTACGCCCAGCTGAAGGCTGGGGCACAATTGCCTTTGCTAATGATTGGCAGCCTGGTGGCGCTCGCCAGCAAAACGGCACGTCGTTCTTTTACTTTGCCAGTGATCAGTGGAAGTATGATGAGCTGGATAACCGTGCGCTAAAATCACCTGTCAAACAAGTGAAACATCATTACGATCACCCAGCAGATTATAATCAATTGGCCATTCGCTTAGGTTGGCTACCCGGCTATCCGCAGTTTGATCGTAATTCATTAAGTTTTGCTGAAACGTACAAAACCCATGATTTGAAGCAATTAAGCCAAAAAGTGGTTCAAGAATTGAAGGACGGGCAATTGCATTTTGCGGCGGAAGATCCAGATGCGGCGCAAAATCAGCCGAAGGGGATGTTTGTTTGGCGATCTAATTTATTTGCGTCATCCGGTAAAGGTCAAGAATATTTCATGAAACATTTACTGGGCGCTGAAAACGGTTTATTGGCCAAAAGCAATGCCCGGTTTAAACCTACCCAGATGAAATGGCATGATGAGACGGTTGAAGGCAAATTAGATTTATTAGTTGCGCTAGATTTCCGGATGGTCACTACGCCGATGTACGCTGATGTGGTTTTACCAGCAGCGACTTGGTATGAAAAAGAAGACCTTTCCTCAACTGATATGCACCCATACATCCACCCGTTTAATGCAGCAGTTGCCCCGTTATGGGAATCAAAAAGTGATTGGCAAACCTTTGCGGCACTGGCAGGTAAGTTCTCAGCGCTGGCTAAAACTTATTTTCCAGCACCAGTTTATGATTTGAAGACCCAGGCATTGGGCCATGATTCACCAGGTGAAATTGCACAGCCTTACGGTGAGATTAAGGATTGGAAAACTGGTGAGGTTGAGCCGATTCCAGGAAAAACAATGCCTAAACTGGCTTTGATCAAACGTGATTATACACAAGTTTATGCAAAGTACACGGCTTTAGGGCCGCATGCTAATGGCAATCTTGGTAATAATGGCTATGCATACAGCGTTAAACCAGAATATGAAGAATTGAAAGCTCGCAATTCAACTTGGCCAACTGGTATTCGTCAAGATTGTCCTAAATTAGATCAAGATAAAAAAGTAGCCGAAGCTGTGTTATTACTTTCTAGTGCAACTAACGGCCATGTTGCACAGCGTGCTTGGGCGGATGCCGAGGCGAAAACTGGGCAAAAGTTGCAGGATATTAGTATCGGCCGTAAAGAAGAAAAAATCACTTTCAAGGCCATTACAACTGAACCGCGTGAAGCCATTCCAACGCCGATCTTTAGTAGTTCAAAACACGACGGTCAGCGGTACTCACCATTTACGGTCAATATTGAGCGGCTAGTCCCGTTCCGGACGTTAACTGGCCGCCAACAATTCTATTTGGATCATGAAGTATTCCAAGAATATGGTGAGGAATTAGCCACCTTTAAGCCGACTTTGCCACCTACCGTTATGGGACCTGAAGACGTTAAGATTACGCCAGTTGACCAAGAATTGACGTTACGCTACATGACACCACACGGTAAATGGAACATTCACACCACTTATTATGACAATTTAGAAATGCTGACCTTGTTCCGTGGGGGACCGAATGTTTGGCTCAGTCCAGTCGATGCGGATAAAATTGGCATTCAAGATAATGATTGGCTAGAGTTGTATAACCGCAACGGGGTAGTCACAGCCCGTGCTGTTGTCAGCCATCGGATGCCAGAAGGTACCATGTACATGTACCATGCGCAGGATATGGAAATTCAAGAGCCATTGTCTACCATTACGGGTAATCGTGGTGGCAGCCACAATGCGCCAACACAAATCCACATTAAACCCACACAGATGGTTGGTGGGTACGCGCAATTGAGCTATGGATTTAATTACTATGGTCCAATTGGTAATCAGCGTGATTTATACGTTAAAGTTAGAAAATTAAAGAAGGTGAACTGGAATGCGGATTAAAGCACAAATTGGGATGGTTTTAAACCTAGATAAATGTATTGGCTGCCATACTTGTTCGGTTACTTGCAAAAATACTTGGACCAATCGGCCTGGTGCAGAATACATGTGGTTCAATAACGTTGAAACCAAACCAGGTGTCGGTTACCCCAAGCGCTGGGAAGATGAACAACACTACCACGGTGGCTGGGAGCTAAACCAGAAAGGGAAGCTACAATTAAAGGCTGGAAACAAATTAAATAAAATTGCGTTAGGTAAAATCTTTTATAATCCAGACATGCCAGAATTAGATGATTACTATGAACCTTGGACCTATGACTATCAAACGTTATTTGGTCCAGAAAAGAAACATCAGCCAGTAGCCCGGGCTAAATCACAGATTACTGGTGAATACATGGATTTAAAAACAGGACCTAACTGGGATGACGATTTAGCAGGCTCGCCTAATACGTTTGATCAAGACCCAAACATGCAAAAAATTGAAGCAGACATCAAAGCAAATTTTGAACAAGCCTTTATGATGTACTTACCACGGTTGTGTGAACACTGTTTAAATGCACCTTGTGTCGCTTCTTGTCCTTCTGGTGCAATGTATAAACGGGATGAAGACGGCATTGTCTTAGTAGATCAGGAACGCTGCCGCGGCTGGCGGTTTTGCATGTCTGGCTGCCCGTATAAAAAAGTTTACTTTAACTGGCAAACGCATAAAGCGGAAAAATGTACTTTTTGCTATCCACGGATTGAAGAAGGTTTACCAACGGTTTGTTCTGAAACTTGTGTTGGCCGGATTCGTTACATTGGCGTGATGCTTTATGATGCTGACCGCGTTGCAGAAGCAGCTGAGGAACCTGATCAGACAAAATTATATGAAAGCCAACTGAGCTTATTTTTAGATCCTAACGATCCTGAAGTGATTAAACAAGCTTTAGCTGATGGCATTAGCGAAGATATGCTAGATGCTGCCCGGCGTTCACCAATTTATCGGATGGCTGTAGAAGAAAAAATTGCTTTTCCGCTTCATCCAGAATACCGGACCATGCCGATGGTTTGGTATGTACCACCGTTGTCTCCAATTATGAATTACTTTGAAGGTCGGGATTCCATCAATAATCCAGAAATGATCTTTCCAGGGATTGATGAAATGAGAATCCCTGTTGCTTATTTAGCCAATTTATTGACAGGTGGTAATCAAGAAGTGATTAAAACTGCGTTATATAAATTAGCCATGATGCGCCTTTACATGCGGGCACGGACCAGCGGCAAAGCATTTGATACGGATAAATTATCCCGAGTTGGTTTAACGGCTCAGACAGCAACTTCTTTATATCGGTTATTGGCCATTGCTAAATATGAAGATCGGTTTGTGATTCCAAAAAGTCACAAGGAAAAAGTGGAAAATGGTTATGAAGCCCAAGGAACAGTAGGCTATGATGAATGCCGCGGTTGTAGTTTGGCGCCACAACATGGCAGCATGTTCCGTAAAGCTGAAGCCGGAAAGTCATCGGCGGAAATTTACGCCGAATCATTTTATGGAGGGATTTGGCGTGATTAAAATTGAACGTGTCAATCAATTACGGCCAGGTTTCGTTTATTTTGCCCATTGGTTGGACTATCCTGATGATGAATTGCGTCAGTCAACATTAGTTGCTGATTTTGAACGTGACTATCCGCAAACACCACAAAAAGCAGCTTTTAGCGCTTGGTTAACGCAGCAGCAACAAAAATCGTTACTGACTTTGCAACAAGAATATGCTAATTTGTTTGATCTGAATAAACGCTTCACCCTTTATTTGAGTTATTATCGTTACCAAGATTCACGGGAGCGGGGTCAATTACTGGCTAAACTTAAAATGTTGTATGAAATGTTTGGGGTGGCCATTGATGGTAATGAATTAGCTGATTACCTGCCATTGATGCTAGAGTTTTTAACTTATGGTAATTGGCAGCAGGATCCGCGGCAACAAGACATCGCGTTAGTCTTTCAAGTGATCGAAGATGGGACTTATCACATCTTGCAAAATCAAGGGGAATACGCGCATGAACCTTATTTACACCTAGTCCGTTTATTGCGGCAAGAATTACGTTCCTGCGTGATGACGCAACAGGAGGTGTCTTAAATGGCAAGCCATCCATTTGAATATTTTCTTTGGACCATTTATCCGTACTTAATGCTAGGTTCTTTCTTTTTCGGTACGATTATTCGGTTTACTTTCTTTCATGCCGGAGTGACTGCAAAATCCAGTGAAATGTTAGAGAAAAAAAGGTTGATGGTAGGTAGCACCTTATTTCACGTGGGGATTATCGGTGTGTTTTTCGGCCACATTATGGGCGTTTTAATCCCGAAAGCCTGGACAGACGCACTGGGAATCAGTGATTATGTCTATCATCATTTCATCGCGATTCCTGCGGGAGCTTTCTTTGGGATTTTAGCTACTGTTGGGGTTTACATGTTGTGTTGGCGCCGTTTCCGTAATCACCGGGTCTTTCGGACCAGCTCAACAGCAGATTTGATTGTCATCGCTGCTTTAACCATTGAAATTACGTTAGGAATGTTATCGTCATTTGTGACAGCGCCAGTACACCCAGACTTTAATTACCGGACATCATTGGCAATTTGGGCGCGGCAGTTGTTTTACTTCCAACCGGATTTTCGGTTAATGTTAGCAACACCGCTAATGTATAAACTCCACGTTATTTTTGGTTTGATGATTTTTGGTGCCTTTCCGTATACGCGATTAGTGCACGCTTTAGCGCTACCTTGGCGTTATGTTTACCGGCGCTTTATCGTCTATCGGCGGCGGCCGCAAGTTTAACTGATTCAAATAAAAAGCGCACAGTCACTAATCTGGAATGACCGTGCGCTTTTTTATTTTTCTGCTTGATAAACTAAAATGTCTCCTGGTTGGCAGTCTAGCGCAGCACAGATCGCAGCGAGGGTGGAAAAACGGATGGCTTTTGCTTTGCCTGTTTTTAAAATAGACAAATTAGCAACCGTGATGTCCACCTTTTGTGCTAATTGCGTGAGGGTCATTTTTCGTTGTGCTAAAACAACGTCCAGCTTTACGTCAATTTTCATGGCACACCTCAAATCGTTAAGTCGTTTTCAGCTTTATAGGTCCGCGCGCTGGCTAGTAATTTTTCTAACAGGGCGGCAAAAACACTAATGACAATTGCCGCGCCGGTTAAGATAATGCCGATTAATAAAATTCCCGGTGCATCTGCGTGATCTGCAATCACATATAAAACCGGTAATTCTAGCAAGTAACAGGCACTCATCAGTAGTGTGCCGATTTTAATCCGATGTAAATTGGCGCTAGATTGCAGCGTAAATACAGTTTGCTGGGCAATCGCTTGAAGTAAGCGTAGCGTCTGCCAAGCTATCCAACTGAACAGGATTGCGGTTATGAAATTGCCAACCGATATGGATGATATTAGGGATGGCAAAACAACAACCGCCAAGCACCACCAATACTAAGCCAATTATAACCGCTTTTAAAAAAGTCGTTTCTTGATGCAAGCTGGTTCCCTCCTTGAAAATTTTCAATTTAGCTAATACAATATTGAATTTCAATAATAGTTTATCGTTTTTCGATAAAAAAGCAAGGACTTCAGTTAACTTTTAAGCGTATTTTAAAAATTAATTAGTTAATAAAAAACAGCAACCTTCAGTTACCAAGTAGCTTGGTGAGCTGAACGGTTGCTGTTTTATTAGTTATGCCTGTGCTTTAGCTAATGCATTTTTAACAGCACTTTTTAGGGCTTTACTAGAAGTTGTGGCGCCAGAAATGGCATCGACAGCGTAACTATTTGCTGCCACCATTTTGTCTGGTAGTTGTGTTACTGCAGCTTGGCCCACGTCTTCACTTTCACTTTCTTGGACCACTTCAACGTTTTGCAATTTATGGTCGGTGTACGTGATTCGAACGACAATTTGGCCACCGATACCGGCATCACTTACACCTAAATATTGATTAGGGCCAACTTTGATGTCCTTTAACGGATCTTTAGTAGTCAAATCACTGCCACCTAAAGTGACTTTGTTTGTTACGGTAATGTTTTGTACAGGTGTGGCTGTTTTGGTACTTGCCGCGTTTTCACCGGCAATTTTGCCAAAAATCAAGCACTCTGCTAAATTGCTGCCACCAGCGTATTGATTGGCGTTAGCGCCACCTAATTCACCAGCACCGTATAAATGCGGAATTGGCTGGTGCGCCGGGTTCAAAATTTCTGCTTGTGCATTGCGCCGCGGGCCACCTTGCGTGTTTAACATACCTGCTGCTAATTCAACGGCATAATATGGGCCAGCGGTAAAGGCACGCATAGTTGCAGGATCCCGGTTTTGATCGTAGTCATGACCATTTTCAGCAAAGAAGTTGAAATCAGCGACAGTTTGTTTTAACGTTGCGGCATCTAATTTCGTCTTTGTTGCCAAATCAGTCAAGTTGTCTGCCTTGATTAAGCGGCTGAAGAAATTTGGATCTGGCAATTGTTTTGCGTTTTTAAATTGTTGGTACTGTTGCTGATCAAAAATCAGGTAAGGATGGTCTTGGGCTGCTGGAATCCGCCAAATGCCATGATCATAGAGTCGACCGTGCCGATTAGGTTCATCTTCGCGGAAATACCGGCTGCCATCGTCACCAGCAACAAAAATACTACCAGTGTACAGTTCCGGCCATGGCGCTAAGATTAATTTACCCCGTTGTCCAGGTTCAGGCGCAAAGGTCATGCCGGCTAACATGCCTAGGCCTTCATAACTATGCATGTGCCACATATCCGCACCGACTTCTTCAGCCATTTTAATGCCAGCACCTTGGTTGTAAAGTGAGCCAATTGGTGCTAAGTGCGGTGCACCTAAGTAGTCTTGGATGGCCTGTTGATCAGTTTCAAAACCACCACTAGCTAAAACCACCCCATTTTTAGCCTGAATATTAACTTCTTGGCCATTGCGTTTGATGGTTACACCAGTAATTGTTTTAGTGTTTGGATCTTGGATCAAATGGGTAGCTGGCGAGGCAAACCACACATCAATTTGTTGGCTGCGGTCAACCACGTGCTGCCGTAAGTTTTTCCACAATGCAGCGTCGAAAAACCCTTGGTGAACCATGGTGAGATCAAATGTTTCTGAGCCGGGATATTCAGGGTATTCTGGTGCTAAACCTTTGGCAACTTCACCTTGACTGCCATGTTTATAAGTATCGTTATAACTGACAGGTGAGTCAACGTCTAGATAATCTTTAAAGTACTGGCGCATGTTTACCATGCCATGAACGTAGGTTTCCAATAAATCTTCGTCCAAATCAGTAGGACCCAGCATGGCTTTGTAGTAAGTCAGCATTTTAGCATAATCACCACCAGTTGCGACAACTTGACCAGCATAGCGGACGTTGCCGCCTTCATGACCATTTGGCGCTGCATCGGTCAGTAAGACTTTGGCACCTTGGTCCGCAGCAAATCTGGCGGCAGTTGCGCCAGCAGCGCCAAAACCGACAACAATAACGTCATAGCTCCCTTGCCAAGCAGCTTGCCGGTACTGGCGATTGATGGTTTGAGCAAAGTCGAGATAATTGTGGAAGCATTGTTCTAAGAAACTGATAGTTTGCGGGTCTTTTAATTGTTGGTTCGCATCAAAGGCCGCTTTTGCATGACCTAACAAAAATTCATTGCCAGGTAGGACAAAAGCGCCGATACCCGGGGAATCTAAAATCTGCCGTAAATGTTGTTGCGCCCGAGAAGTCCCTTGTGGGCCATAGGAAGTGCCTACCACCATCACTGGTTTATGAGCTAGTGGGTGAACGTTATCTGACAGCCACTCTAAAACACTTTTTAAAGCAGCAGGAATAGAATGGTCATACTCTGGTGTTGCAATGATGACACCATCGGCCGCATCGATTTTTTGCGCTAATTCTTGGATGCTAGCTGGTGTGTCCGCAGCAATTTCTTCATTGAACAAAGGTAGTTTTTGAATTTCGCAGATTTCCAGTTGGTGCTGAGGTGCGAAATGCTGTTTCATGTAATTTAAAAGTAACCGATTATTTGAAAAAGGGGCGTTGGTCCCCACAATACCGATAAATTTCATTAGACGTTCCTTCCTTTAGTCAAAAACTGATTGTGCATAACCGACTTCGCGCATTTTTTCACGAGCAAAGTTAATTAAATGCATCTGCTTACTATGGTAATTGTTTTTAAAAAATTGTGAAATGATTCTTTTAAGTTAAAAACATGCCAAAAGTGGCATATAATAGATAACAAGGGAGAGAACGACTATGACGCCTTTAGAAAAAGATAAACAGTTTATCAGAGTATTAAAAACGGTTGCAAAGCTTGGTAACATCACTGCTGCAGCGGAAAAACTTTTCATGACACAACCAGCATTAAGTAAACTGATTAGTCAGCGCGAACGGCAGTTGAATACTTGTTTATTGCAACGCCATCACCACCCGCTACAGTTAACCTATGCAGGTGAGTATTATCTGCAGCGATTGCAGCACATTATAGCGCAATATGATTCATTATATGATGGTCTGGCAACACTGAATAAGACGGGTTATGGCCGGTTAACCATCGGCGTAACCCAATCATTAGGTGAGCAGATTTTGCCCCGGCTACTGCCCCGGTACCACGCGCTTTACCCCCATGTTGCCCTGCGCTTAGTAGAATATCCCAGTAGTGAAGTGGAAAAGGAATTACTCAATGGTAGTTTAGATTTATATTTTGGGGTATTACCAGTTGACAATCAAAAAATTCGGTACCAGTTACTAGAGCGGGAGCCAGTTTATTTATTACTGCCACCGCAACATCCAGCTTACCAAGGACCAACTAAAAAAGTGCAGGTTATCACAGATTGCCGCCAATTGATTGATCACCAACCATTAATTTTAGAGAATAAAAATTCTGGTTTTCAACGATTAATTCAACAATATTTAACTAAAAACAATATCGATCCCCAAATTGTGTTGCGTACAGCAAGCTTGGATACGGGGATTAAATTAGTGCAAAATGGCTTTGCAGCAGCAACCTTTGTTCCCAAACTAGTCTGGCAAAGCCACCCAACTAAACAACCAATCGCTACTTACCAATTAGCCACCAACGCCCTCCAAAGCGAAACCTTCATCGCCTACAAAAGGGACCGCCTACTAACAAACCAAGAAAAAGCACTGATAAAAATGGCAAGAGTGCTGACGCAAGCGGTTAGCTTCTGAGTACTAACGTAAAATAGCGCGTTATTCACGCAGTGAATGGCGCGCTATTTGCAGTTAGACGGAAGAAGCTGCTTGCGTCAGCACGTTTACAGCAGTAACGGTAATTAATTGCATGAAAGCACTTGAGCATTAGCCTAACCCCATCAATTATTTGCAAAGCAAATGATTGATGGAGGTGTAGCTACTATTCCGCAGTTAAGGATGATTTTCGTACCGAAAATCTTTCATGCTACAGACGTTGACCATTCAACTACGGCGAAGACCGCCGAGTTGAAACATGGCAAGCGGAAACAGCTGCCTGCTATAGCACGTTTATGGCAATGGTGCTGATTAATGACATCAAAGCGGTTAGCTTCTGAGCACTAACGTAAAATAGCGCGTTATTCACGCAGTGAATGGCGCGCTATTTGCAGTTAGACGGAAGAAGCTGCTTGCGTCAGCACGTTTATACCGGTGATGCTGGACCATAACATCAAAACGAAATCCGTTGCACATTTTAACATTATGAAAACTAGTTTCATCAAACTTAAATCAAGCCGGTAAATAAAATAAAATTTTTGATTGTGTAATTTTTTGCAACTAACGTAGAAGCACTGCGGTTTCTGGCATTTATCACTTATTTTTATTTGTTATTTAGACTTGACTTAGAATGATTATCGTTTAGAATGAGAAATGTAAGCGATATAAATTAGGAGGTTATTAACATGTCATTAGTCGGGAAAAAGATTGGCGAATTTAACGCGCACGCATATCGGCAAGGCAAGTTTATTGACGTTTCAGATAAAGATTTAATGGGTCACTGGAGCATTGTGATGTTTTACCCTGCAGACTTTTCTTTCGTTTGCCCAACGGAATTGGAAGATTTGCAAGATCATTACAAAGAATTGCAAGACCTAGGCGTGGAAGTTTACTCTGTTTCTGCAGATACACACTTTGTTCACAAAGCTTGGCACGATGATTCTGATGCGGTAGGTAAAGTTGAATACACCATGATTGGTGATCCTTCACAAAAGATTATGCGCTTATTCGATGTCTTAGATGAAGAACAAGGCTTAGCTCAGCGGGGCACCTTTATTTTAGACCCTGATGGCGTGGTTCAATCCTTGGAAATTAATGCAGACGGCATTGGCCGAAATGCCAGTGAATACATTAGCCGGATTAAAGCAGGGCAATATGTTGCTGCTCATCCAGGCGAAGTTTGCCCAGCTAAATGGAAAGAAGACGACCAGACCTTGACGCCAGGCTTAGATCTTGTCGGCAAAATTTAAATTGATCTAAGAAGGGAGCGTCTGCCAGATGGCAATTGAACAAACAGTTAAGCAACAACTTGCAGCCTATTTAAAATTATTAGAACAAGACGTGGTGTTGACAGCAGATTTAGGGGATGACACGCATTCACAAAAAGTGAGTGACTTCATTAAGGAAGTTGCCGCAATGTCGCCTAAAATTTCTGTTGCTAAAGGACACTTAAAGCGGCAACCTAGTTTTACAATTGATCAAGCTAATCAACCTAGTAGTGGGATTGAATTTGCTGGCGTTCCTTTAGGCCATGAATTCACGTCGTTTGTCCTTGCTTTGTTGCAAGTATCTGGTCATGCGCCAAAAATTAGTGCGACGCTGAAACAGCAGATTCAAAGTATTGATGCAGAATTACACTTTGAAACTTTTGCGAGTCTAAGCTGCCACAATTGTCCTGATGTCGTGCAGGCTTTAAACATCATGAGTGTGTTAAACCCTAAGATTTCACATACCATGATTGAAGGCGGTATGTATCAGGATGAAGCGACGCAAAAGAATGTCATGGCAGTGCCAACGGTTTTTCTTAATGGAGAAGAATGGCATACAGGCCGAGCAACATTAGAAGAACTGGTTGATAAAGCCTCCGGTGGCGCGCCACAAGCACTTACAGATGACTGGACGGACCAACAATTTGATGTTGTGATTGTCGGCGGTGGCCCAGCAGCCGGCAGTGCGGCAATCTATGCGGCTCGTAAAGGTGTAGCGACTGCTATTGTTGCGGATCACTTCGGCGGGCAACCATTAGATACAGCTGGCATTGAAAACTTAGCCGGGATCGATCACATCGAAGGCGAAAAATTAATGGCTAACGTGCAGGCACAAGTTGAAAAATATGGGGTTCATGTTTTGACTGGTCAGCACGTCACAGCGGTGCGCAAAGAAGACCAAGTGAAAATTGATTTGGCTTCTGGTAATACTTTAACCGCGAGAACGGTCATTATTGCAACTGGTGCGCAGTGGAAGCATATCGGTGTACCTGGTGAAACAGAATTCAAAAACAAAGGTGTGGCGTACTGTCCTCACTGTGATGGACCACTTTATGCTGGTAAAGATGTTGCTGTCATTGGCGGTGGTAATTCTGGCATTGAAGCAGCCATTGACATGGCAGGAATTTGCAAGCATGTCACCGTGCTAGAATTTTCGGCTAACTTTGGTGCGGACAGTGTCTTGCAGGCTAAGGCCCGGGATTTAGATAATGTGACGTTGATTGCCAATGCAGCAACTAAAGAAATTACTGGTGATGGTCGCGTTAACGGGTTGACTTATACTGATCGGGAAACGCAAGAAACGCACCACCTTGATTTAGAAGGCGTCTTTATTCAAATTGGGCTTCAGCCTAATACTGATTGGGTAACTGCACCGATTGAATTAAATGCGCGGCATGAAATTATGACGGATACTAAACAAGCAACTGATGTACCAGGGATTTTTGCTGCAGGTGATTGTACTGATTCTGCCTATAAGCAAATTATCGTTGCGATGGGTTCAGGTGCGACTGCCGCGCTCAGTGCCTTTGATTATCTGGTTAGAAATGATGTTGCAGCTAAACAGCCAGTCACTAATTAGACTAGTTTAAACAAACTGAAAGACCTGTGATAACTGAATTGTTTATCACAGGTCTTTTTAGTTGTTCCCTAGGACAGTAGAGATATAGGCAAACTGCCTGAATCTGATATTTTCAACGTTGATTAGCTGTCGTCGGGGTTACTTTAGGTTGTAATTTTTTTAAACCGATTTGTGCAGCACCGATGGCACCGGCATATTGCCCGAGATCATCTCGGTAAATTGGGGCGTCGACAATCGATTTTAAAACTTTAGCAAAAGCTTTACTGCGTGATAAGCCACCGGTAAATAAAATGGGGCTGCCATGTTTAGGCTGTAACTTAATGTACTGGCCTTTAATTCGTTTGGCAATGGAGTTTAGTACACCTAGGGCGATATTTTCCCGGGGTGTGCCTTTGGCGACTAAACTGACAACTTCTGATTCCGCAAAAACGGTACACATACTGTTGATTTTAACCGGTGTGGCATCTGCAACAAAATCATCTAAAATATCAATGTCCTCACCTAAGGTTTTCATCATGACTTCCACAAAGCGGCCGGTACCAGCGGCGCAACGGTCGTTCATATTAAAATCTAACACGCCGCCTTTACCATTGAGCTGAATGGTTTTACAGTCTTGACCACCAATGTCAATAACCTGCGTGATACCAGGATGTAAGTACTCTGCACCGCGGCCATGGCAAGTAATTTCAGTAATCACCAAATCAGCAGGCAACAATTTCCGACCATAACCGGTAGTGATTAAATAATCGTAGGGGCCATATTGTTTCGTGAAATGATCAAGGACCGTATGCATTGCACCTTTAGGATCACCGGCAGTGGGCAGTAAATATTTCGCCACAATTTTATCTTCAGTGCACAGCACCGCTTTAGTGGTGGTTGAGCCAGCATCTAATCCAATGTAATGCAAAATTATCCCTCCAGCATTTCTAGAAATGCAGTTACCCGGGTATTGATTTGCTCAATATCAGCTTCTGAGTAATCTGTTTCTAGATACATGTATGGTTTTTGTTTTTCGTCATTGACGAAATCTTTAATCCGGTGTGATTCAACAGAAAATGGAATGCAATTTTGCAAAACCATGTCGATTACGCCGTCAACTTGGTATTTATCAATCATGTCGCTGATTAATTGCAACCGGGGTTTGTTTTGTGACAAGCAAGCACAGCCAATGTTTAAGTACTTGTCAACTAAGGACTGGTAAACGTCTGGTTCATCTTTAGCTACTAGCCGTTCAGTTGCTTTAGCAACGGTACAATTTTCGTAGCCAACCACGACACCGCCGTTTTCTTCAACTGCGTGGATGACTTTTTCAGTGACGCCACCCATTGGGGAGCCGGTGATTAAAATCCGCGGTTTGCTTTCTAAATGTTCACCATTGGCGTAGCGCTCTTTAACTGCCGTCGTGGCATCTTCTAAAGACTGGATGTTTTCTTCCTTATCAAATTTGTACTGGGAGCCATACATGACTTTGAAAATTTCAGCACCGCTTAAAGCTGGTGGGTTGAGCTGGCCTAATTCATAGAAATGCTTTTTAGCTAGCCGCTCCCGGTTCTTTAGGTGAATGGCATCGCGAATCTGGTCTTCAGTAATGGTGACGTCGAAGAAATCTTCCAATTTATTTTTAAAGGCAACTAATTCCCGGTACCATAATTCTTTACTCTGTTCAGTTGTCCGCATGTGTGGTAATTGCATCAGATAAAGCGGCTTTAAATCTGACATGTACTCGTACATTTTCTTTTTACCATCACAGGTGGTTTCCCCAACAACTAAATCTGAGAAATAGAAGTAAGGGCACTTATCAGTTTTAGCGAACCCATAACTGGCTTTAATCAACGGGCACAAATTACGTGGTAAGTCTTCCTCAGCTGCTGGAATGGTTTCTTCTGAAGTTGAGCATAGACTGATCTGTACAGCACCACTAGCTAGCACTAATTCTTCCGGCATAAACGTACAGTAAACCCCAACCACACGTTGGCCTTTGTCTTTCAATGATTTGACCTTCAAAAAACCTTGCTTGCGGGCCGCACCAAAATCATCAAACACTTCTGGCAACTCTGTTTTAACCTTCATCTTACATCCGCCTCTTTTGTATAGTATTTCACAAGCAAACGCAAAATTATCCCCGGGAAACAGAAAAATTATCTGCTTAAATGAAAATTTTTGTTTGCTCATGGCTTCAGTATAAAAGGCGCGCAAAGTCACGTCAACCTGCGTAATTATGGCTTAGATAACGCTTTCAATATTTTTGAAGGAGTTGATAGGGATTTCATGAAAAATGAGTAAAAAATATTTTTTTGAACGCTGTTTAGCTTTGAACATAGCGCTTACAGTGCTATCATAAAATTGGATAAAAAAGAAGTGAGGCGGATCATCATGACAGAGATAAAAAATGTCACTCCAGAAGAATTAGCTAAGCAATTGCAACAAAATCCCGATTTAAGATTATTAGATGTTCGCAAACCAGAACAATACCAGCAAGGGCACATTAAACAAGCTAAAAATGTTCCTTACGCTGACATTGATTCCTTTGACAGTGCGGATAAAAAAACGCCCGTGTATTTAATCTGTAAATCTGGTGTGTTGAGCATGAAAGCCGCAACAAATCTACAAGCACGCGGTTACCAAACCGTTAACGTATTAAATGGGATGAACGGCTACCAAGGTAAAACCGTTAAATAAGAATTGCTTAAAAAGCACAGGGCAAATTAGTCCTGTGCTTTTTTAGTGCCAAATGCCGTTTTAAAGCGCCGAATGTATTCCGTTACCACCGGGGTCAACACGCGATTTTTGCGCCAGACTAAAATGCAACGCGTTTTGATGTCAGGGACTAGGGGAATAAAGTTTAATGTCTCAGGATTAATTTCTGACGTGATGCCCTGGATACTTAAAGCGGCACCTAAGTTAGCTTCAATTAACGGCAATACATTAAAGATCAGGTTAAACGTACCGATAATGCGTGGGGGCTTAATGGTTTCACCGCGCCATTTTTTTAGCATGTTTTGAACGGCGGGCCGTTGTGACAGCATCAGCGGTAAATCAGCTAAGTCAGTTGGTTGAATAGTACTTTTGTGTGCTAATTGACTTTGCTTAGCGACCAAAAGCCCCCATTGTTCGGTTCGTGGCAACGTTAACGTATGATATTTTTGGGCAGCAACGGGTTCTAATAAAACAGCAACGTCTAATAATCCTCTGTCCAGCTGTTCTTCGATCAAATCACTGGCACCGGTGATAATGTTGTAGGTTACGGCCGGGTAGTCGTGAACTAATTCTTCTAACAGCATTGCCATAGTATCCGAATTATCAGCCGCAACACAGCCGATTCGAATGTGACCGCTAAATAAATGCTGTTTTTGTGCAGCAAATTCCTGTTCTGTTTGATGCGTTAATGTCAAAATCTCCGCCGCTCGGCTTTTCAGAAAAGCGCCGGCTTGGGTTAACTCCAAATGTTTAGGGTGACGAACGAAAAGTGGGGTGCCTAATTGGGCCTCCAATCCTTGTAATTGGCGGCTTAAGGTGGGCTGAGTAATGTGAAGTTGGTTGGCTGCAGCAGAAATAGTACCTAAATCAGCGATGGTCCAAAAATAACGTAATAAGCGGATTTCCATTTTTGACTCCTTTAATATGCTTGCTAAGCATAGATATGTTCTTTAAAAGTATTATACCTATAGCAGATTTGATTTTACAATGAATCGTAGTTAATAAATCAGACAAAATTTGATTAAAGGGGTTTTGATATGTCCGATAAACAAAACGAAACAGCCGTTAAGCAAGGAATTTTTTCAATTGGAACTGCCAATCAAGCTTACCAACAATATTTTACTGGCCAAAGTTATTTGCAAAGCTTGGTCGCTGATCCAGCCGTGAATGTCAGTGTTGGCAATGTGACCTTTGAACCGGGCTGTCGTAATCATTGGCACATCCACCATCATGGGTTTCAAATTTTATTGGTTACTGGGGGTACTGGCTGGTATCAAGAAGCTGGCCAACCAGCACGGCAATTACATGCTGGCGATGTGGTGGTGACACATGACGGTGTTAAACATTGGCATGGTGCGACACAAAATAGTTGGTTTTCCCACATTGCCATTACCGCTGGTACACCAGAATGGTTGGAACCTGTTTCTGATGCGCAATACAAGCAATTGAAGGAGGAAGTTTAAAATGGCAAAAAAACAAACCGCTGGGCAAAAACAATTAGGGGATTTTGCCCCACAATTTGCTAAGTTAAATGATGATGTCTTATTTGGTGAAGTTTGGGCGCGTGAAGATCAATTATCTGCCCGGGATCGGAGCATGATTACTTGCGCGGCTTTGATGAGCCAAGGTGCGTTTCCGCAATTAGAAGCGCACATGAAAATGGCAAAAGCTAATGGGGTCACCCGTTCAGAAATGGTGGCGTTGATTACACATTTAGCCTTTTACGCAGGTTGGCCCAAAGCCTGGTCAGCATTTGGTTTGGCGAAACAAATTTTCACGGAAAAAGCTTAATGATTAATGATACACGCCCGCTCAGATAATTGTTTGAGCGGGCGTATTTTGATTATGCTAAAAAATTTAGACTAAACGAATAGGTAAAATAATTAAAGCTTTGAAATTAGAATCATTGTGGCTTAAGGATAAATAGCCGTTTAATTTTTTAACACTTTCTTTGACGCTACTCAAGCCTAATCCCTGACGACCATTATTTTTTTCTGATGGTGTTGCTTCTGCTTCTAGGTTTATGTTTTTAGGATGGGAACGATTAGAGATGTAAAAAAAGAGTTTTTCCTTTTGGTAGGATAATGAAATTTTAACGTGTTGATGGTGAGGCAATCTTAGTGATTCTTCGATAGCATTATCAATTAAGTTTCCTAGAATAATAGCAATATCTAAGATGATTTTACTGACATCAAGATCGCTAGGAATTTGTGCTTTAAAGGTATGGGCAATGTGTTTTTCCTTAAGTAATTCAATTTTCGGCGCTAAAATTGCATCAATCTGACCACAGCCGGTAAGTTGGTTTTGATTAAGTGTTGAAGCATTCAAAATTGACGTTAAATAATTTTTGGCAGCAGAGACATCATTCTTATTTAAGTAATAGATTAACTCTAATAAAATATTTTTTAAATTATGGCGTAATTTGGTTGTTTGTTTTTGTGTTTTTAAAATTAGACGATAATAGTCATCTAATAATTCATTCACCATTTTAGCTTGCAATAAAAAATTTTTTCTAGATAGTTGATCGTATAGCCGGACGGTTGTTAGATTAATGACTAGGATAATGATAAGTTTTAAGATTTGCTGTAGTTGGTGGGTAGGTTGATCTATCATTAAAAGGATACTGAAAGCTGGGATAATACTTAGCAAAAAATATTCTTTATTTTCTAATCCAGACCAATTTGCTGTTTTAAAATAAACTAGTAAATTAATTGATAGAACAATCAATAAAATAATAATTGAGAGCCCAAGCTCAATGAGCAATTGATGAAGCAAAGTATGTTCAGTTTTTGTCAATAAAAGCAAGATTTCATTTTGTGTAAAGATTAAATAAGATAGGAAAATATAATGAAAAAATTTTTTTAATAATTTTCCAAAGAAAAAGAAAAAAATAATGGCTAAAAAGATAAAAAAACGATAGTTAGTTTGCCAAGTAGTAGTTTGTGCTGATCCACTTGAAACGGAGAGATGGGCGACTAGATCAATACCTAATATTATGGGAAACAGAAAATTCAAAGAAACACGTCTTTGTAAAAAGCGCGTCATGTAGATTATGATAGTAAAACTTTGAATTAAGATAAAACTGATTCCAATCGTAAGATAAATAACCCCTATCATAGTCCAATTTTCCTTTCAATATAGTGATTGTACAATGTTTTAAATCTTTTTTTATACCCTCTGCTTATTGGCACACGTTCTTTATTTTCTAGCGTAATGATTGTATCAATGATTGAACAGATACTATTCATGTTAACAATAGTACCGCGATTTACCTTAGCAAAAATTGTTGGATTAATTTGTTGCTCAATGTTCTTAATTTTGCCATAAAAAATTAGCATTTGTTGTGGCCCCTTAATTGCTAATCTAATCTGTCGATGATTTTCAGAGAAAATACCAATAATATTATCAAAGCGTATTTGATAATTATTGTGGTATTTTTTTATAAATAAATATTGGTTTGAAGAAAAAATTTCATCAATTGCTATGTGCAGAATCTTAGCAATCACTGGGTATGTAATAGGTTTAAGGAGGTATCTGAATGGGGATACTTCAAAGCTTTCAAGTGTGTATTGATCATAGCTCGTGATGTAAATTAATAAGCAATTTTTATCGTACATACGTATTTTTTTGGCTGTTTCAATACCATTTAATGATTTCATTTCAATATCTAAAAACAAAATTTGATATTGCTTTCCCATTTTTAAAATATGATGGAGCAATGAAGTGCCAGATTGAAAAATATCAATATGATAGGTTTGATTACTCTCTTTTTCATAGCGTAATAAAAAAGTTTCTAAACGAGAATTATGCAAATGATTATCATCACATATAGCAAAGTTAAGCATGATGTCACCACTTTCTGTATGGGAGACCTGTTTACAAAATAGAACATTAAACCATACCATTTAGAACAATTATGAAACCGCTTACAATATTTTGCAATATCATTATGGCATAAAGTAATGATTACTTTATGTGTCTCAAGGTGTGTTGGTTTATATCTAAATTGAAAGGAGGGGAAAAGCATACTTTTATTTACAACAAAGAAAGGGACTTTTGATGAATTAATTAAAGCAAAAGGGAAATTTTATAAATTATACTATAATCGCAATCTTTCAATTGGAGAAAAGGAAGTGTTACTTTAATGAGACACTTGCTCAATGTTAAACATGTATCGAAAAGCTTTAAAACACAGTCAGTTTTAGAGGATGTAAATTTCTGTTTAACAGAGGGAGAAATTGTCGGCTTAATTGGACAAAATGGTGCTGGCAAAACAACTTTAATGAAAATGTTACTGGGTCTACTGACGGTCAGCACTGGTGAAATTTCTTATCAAGGTGATACTAATTATCAACATGATCCTGAAAAGATGGCTAACTTTGGAGTTTTATTAGATTGTCGTTTATTTGATTATTTAAGTGGTTTTGAAAATATGCTTATTTTTGAAAGTTATCGCAATGTAAATAAAATCGATAATAATATTAAAAAGCAGATAAAGACAATGTTAGATTTCGTTAATTTATCAAATAATAAAAAACCAGTGAAAAGTTACTCATTTGGAATGAAGCAGAGATTGGGACTAGGATTAGCTTTAATTAATCACCCTAAAATTTTAATCTTAGATGAACCTTTTGTTGGTCTTGATCCAGTTGGTGTTGAACACTTTAAACAGTATATTTTAGAACTTAAGCAGAATTATAATATTACAGTATTAATTTCCTCACATCAATTAGAAGAAATTGAACAAATGTGTGATCGGTGTTTATTGATCAAAGATAAGACGATACTAGATATTAAGCATCATTTTAATCAAAAATATAAGCTTGAATTTGAAGCAGCAGAGCCAGCTGTTTTAAACAAGCTTTCTAAAATTGGCTTAGTCCAAAATGATACTACCACGGTTTTTAAAGACGAACTGAATCTAAATACTGCAATTAACATTTTAAACCACCATCATGTCCGTATTATAGCAATTAAAGATTTGAGTCACGCTTTAACAGATTTGTTTGGGGATGATAAATAATGGCTATGATTATGCGTGCGGAATTCAGAAAACTTTATCACCGAAAAATATTTATTGGTGTTTTATTGATTAGTTTATTTTCATTAATTTACGCTTTAGGTGCTTATTTGAGAGCGTAAAATATTTTGTGTAAATGCATAAAAGATTTCTGAATTGTATAG
>NZ_AYYI01000069.1 GCF_001436505.1 Loigolactobacillus rennini DSM 20253
TGTTGATGCGATTGCTTGGGTAATGCCGCAATGGCGCGATCAATGTAGCTAACAAACTTACTACTCTTTTCTTGTCGTACCAAGCGCTCGACTGCATAAGGATCTCGCTCTGCTGTACTGGGAGACGATCCATCACCCCAGTGGCTCGTGATTTTAGGGTTTACTGGCATTTTGGCAAAATAAGCTTTTTCGCGATATTGCATTAA
>NZ_AYYI01000008.1 GCF_001436505.1 Loigolactobacillus rennini DSM 20253
TAAAGTGAACCCCTAACGTTGGACAACTAAATCCAACGTTAGGGGTTTTACTATGTCCAAATTTAATTTAGAGTTTCGAATAAAAATAGTGACCGAATATCTTTCAGGTAAGAGCTCCACTTCTTTAGCTAAAGAACACGGAATTAGCGATAATTCAGTTGTTCTTAATTGGGTTCATCGTTTTGATCGATATGGTATTGAAGGCTTAAGGCTTCGGTCCATGGACCAAGAATATTCTAGTCAGTTTAAAGTTGATGTATTAAACTGGAGAAAACGAAATCGAGCTTCGCTCCCAGTCACTGCTTTACACTTTAACTTATCGTCTCCTAGTACAATCTGGCAGTGGGAACGTCGTTTTAAAGAAGCAGGAATAGTGGGTCTCGAGCGAAGAAGAGGAAGTTCTAAAATCATGGCTAAGCATAAGAAGGCTCCAAAGAAGCGCGAAGCGCTAGCATTATCCAAACCTAATGACGAGTTGAAACAGTTAAGAAAAGAAAACCAGATGTTAAAAATTGAAAATGAATTCTTAAAAAAACTCGATGCCTTAGCACGGAAAAAATCAGCACAAAAGAACTCACGAGACTAGTTACGGAGTTAAGGCAGATCTTTCAAGTATCCATTAAACTAGTTCTCAAAGCAGTTAATATTCCTCATAGTACGTATTATTACGCTAAAACGCATAAGGGACGTGAAACTGATGATTCACAAATTATTCAAGCCATCGACGAAATTCGACAACATGATTCTAAATACACAAAGAAGTATGGCTATCGGCGAATGACGGATGAATTACGTACCAGATATGGCTTTAACATTAATCATAAGCGAGTCTTGCGGATTATGCGGGAGCAAAACTGGACATGTCATGCGTTCAATCGACAAAACCGTAAATATAACTCGTACAAAGGAACTGTTGGCGCCATCGCTCCCAATCGCCTTAATCGGCGATTTAAAACCGACCGTCCTTATCAGAAGCTAGTTACCGATATCAGTGAATTTCGATATGGTGGTATGGGGCAAAACGAACGGGTCTATTTAGAACCAGTTCTCGATCTGTTTAACGGAGAAATTTTAGCCTTTAATATTAGTGAGCACCCAACAGTAGACTTTGCCTTGAAACCCTTAAGAGATGCCTTAGAGGATTTACCGAAACGAAAATATCGAACGACGGTCCATACGGACCAAGGGTTCCAATATCAGCATCGTCACTGGAAAAATGTTTTAAAAGAACATCGTATTTTTCAAAGTATGTCGCGTAAAGCGACCTGCCTAGATAACGCCGCAATGGAGTCCTTCTTTCACATCATGAAAGTTGAAGTTATGGACGAGCACTTCGATACTAAAGAACAGCTTATCCAAGCTATGACAGAGTGGATTGAATTTTATAATTACCGCCGAATCAAAACAAAACTGGGCGGCAAATCCCCGGTAAAATACCGGGAACTTACCGCCCAGAAAGCAGCTTAATAAAGTTGTCCAATTTTAAGGGTTCACTTCA
>NZ_AYYI01000070.1:0-2117 GCF_001436505.1 Loigolactobacillus rennini DSM 20253
TCAGAGGATAAAAATGCTAAGACGTGGGCCCGCAACAATGGTGAATATGTGCAAACGATTAATCAGATTGATGAGTTGTTGGAAATCAGTATTGTAACGATGCCAGCATACACCGGCACCAGCGTTGAAGTTGGCCAGCGCTCGCGATCCTTAGCACGTTTTCAAGAATTAGAAAAATTGAATATAGCTCTCGAGTTAGAAGCTCTGCGATTGAATTCGTAGGGCTATTTTTATACCCAAATTTAAGGAGGGATCGAATTGAATAAATTTGATGAGCAGAAAAAAGAAATTAATGACCTGATTGCAAAAGCCCAAGACGCCATCGATAAAGGCGACTTGGAAACTGCCAGAAGTTTAAAGGCAGATATCGATAAGCAAAAAAAGGAATACGAAGAATTGCAGCAATTAGCTCAGGAAATTAATGATGCTGCACCACAAGACGCCAGCAATGATGAACCACCGAAGGCTGAAGAACCAGAAGTAAAAGATAACAAACCAGCCGATAAAGAGGATCCCGATTTAGAAAATCCAGCTGACACCGACGGAGATGAAAAACCGGAAGCTGACGACAAGCCAGCTCCGGAGGGAATGCCGGCTCCAGAGGCTGATAAGCCAGAAGCTGATGCTGATGAAGACGACGACAAAGACGATGACAAAAAGAAAAAAGGGGCGAAAAGATCGATGTCAAAATTAAACAACGAAGAAACTAACGAAGCCGTTTTAGCTTTTGAGGACTATATGCGTAGCAAGGGCGCTAAGCGGGATAATGTTAAGTCTGACGACGTCGGTGTAACTATTCCGGAAGATATCCAGTATCAACCGGAAAAAGAAGTTAACACCGTCCAGGACTTATCTCAGCTGGTACAAAAAACTTCGGTTAAAACGGCTAGCGGTAAATACCCGATCCTAAAGCGTGCAGATACGAAATTTAACACAGTTGAAGAACTGGAAAAGAATCCGGAACTAGCAAAACCGAAGTTTGAAACAATCGCGTGGGAAGTGTCTACCTATCGTGGTGCAATCCCAATTTCGCAAGAAGCGTTAGATGATTCTGTCGCCAACCTGACTGCAATTGTCCAAGAAAATATCCAAGAACAAAAAATCAACACTTTAAACGTTGAAATTAGCAATGTTTTAAAGACTTTTAATCCAGCAACAGTTAAAGATGTTGATGATTTAAAGGAAATCGCAAACGTTAAGCTTGACCCAGGCTATGATCGGCAAATCATTTGCACCCAGTCCTTTTACCAGAAATTAGACACTTTGAAAGACGGAAATAACCGTTACCTTTTAGAAGATAGCATTACAAACACTTCCGGCAACGTTGTACTGGGCATGAATGTAACCGTAGTACGTGATGACTTGTTAGGTGAAAACGGTGATGCCTTAGCCTTTATCGGTGACGTTAAGCGGGCCGTATTATTTGCTGATCGGTCAGATGTGTCAGTGCAGTGGATCGAAAATGAAATTTACGGTAAATATTTAATGGGCGCTTTTCGATTTGACGTTGAAAAAGCTGATGGCAATGCTGGCTACTTTGTATCATTTGGCGAAGCTGATGATGGTGGTAAGGACACTCCCAAAGGATCCCGCTAAATACAATAGCGGGGCCTCATATGACAGCCATGCAACCTATAAATAGGAGGTGCTGGCGTGTTTAAAATTGACAACGTTGAATCAATTAAAAAAGCGATCCGAGTGGACCATGACTTGGATGACGATTTAATCATGGGTGCCTATTTGCCGGCAGCGGAAAAAGAGGTTCGAACGGCAGTTTCGCTGGATAAAGCTGACACAGCATTTTATCAAAATAATGCGGTTTATAACTTGGCTGTTTTAAATCTCATTGCGCATCACTATGATAACCGGTCAATCACTTCAAACGAGCCTGTCAACGATGTACCCGCGGCTTCGCTAAAACTAATCCAAACACTGCGAGCAGATTTAGTTAATTGGAGAAAGGACCAGGAAGATGAATCTTAATCAGTTAGATTACCGGGTTATTTTTTATAAGATTATCGCAAATGGTCCGGAGGCCGGCATGAATAGGTTAGAAGAAGTATATTCTTGTTTTGCGGGTTTATACGAGCCGACGCAGAAAGACGTACAGCTCGGTA
>NZ_AYYI01000070.1:2127-9084 GCF_001436505.1 Loigolactobacillus rennini DSM 20253
GGGGACGGATAAAGTGTCCGTGACTTTAAACATTAGAAATGCGAATCCACAGTACATGCCTACGGTTAAACAGGTATTCGTAATTCAGAATGGCCTTTATAGTGGCATGCATTTTAATATTAAAAATGTAGCAGTTGCGAAAACACCTGGCTATGTGAAAGTGGTAGGTGAACAGCAATGAGAGTCAAGCTGCGTGGCGAAAGGGATTTAGAAAAAATACTAGCTAAGCGCTTTGGCAAAAGTCAAATGCAGCGTGTTGTGGATCAAGCCTTAATTAAAGGCGGTGAAAAGGTTGCTGATATAATCCGGCAGAACATGCAGTCGTTTGCTGATACCGGTAAATCAGCGCGAGCTACTGCCGTTTCCAAGCCAGTAACGGTAAATGGTTTGCGTGAGGTTAAAATCCATTGGCAAGATTCGACTGAGCGTTGGCGGATTATCCATTTAAACGAATACGGTCATTTCGACAAAGCCGGAAAGTGGGTCAATACCGCTGGGAAAGGCGTGATTGAAAATGCCATGCGCCAAGGTCGAAATGTTTATTTTGCTACTGTCAAAGATGAGTTGAGGAAGTTATAGCCATGGAAGATATGATGAAAAAAATCTATCAGGCATTGTTAAACAATGAAGCAGTTATGGCTTTAGTTAAGCGCGAAGATATTCGTTTTTTTGACTATCCGAATGCTGATGAGATCAACGGGAATGTAGTTGTAATTGATTCGTTGGCGACGCCGATACCGGCGGATTTTGCCGATAATGATAATTTGACCTATGAGTATCTTTATCAGATTGATGTGTTTGTAAAACAAAAAAATGATGTGAATGGGCGTGTCGTTAGTGACAAGCTCATTTTTTTAATCCAGCGAGCGATGTGGGAACAACTGGGCTTTGGCGAAACGTCCAGTATTAAGCCAGAGTACATTAAAGATTTTAAGCTGTACCACCAAGCAAAGCGCTTCGCTGGCAAAAAATATTACAAGTTAGGAGTGGAATAAAATGGCAAAGAACTATCACTCTTTTACTGGCTTGACTGAATTTTACTATCAGGTACAGGGAGAAGATGTTAAAGAAATAAAGGATCCGGAACGGATTCGGTATTTACAAGAAATTTCGGTGTCAAAAGAACAAGAACTGGAAGAAGCCCATGGGGACGATCAGGTTGCTGAAATTGCAGTTGCTAACGGAACGATTGAGGTTGAGGCTGGTTTTCATAAACTGCCGCTTGAAGACCGAATAGCATTATTTGGGCTAGAAACTTCTGAGGATGGCCTGGTAGCTGTAGGCAATGATACGCCACCGTATGTGGCGGTAATGTTTGCTAAAACGATGGAGGATGGATCACGTGAATACGTAGGTCTGCCGAAAGGGATCTTTACCTTTTCCGAAATTGAAGGGAAAACTAAAGAAGATAGCGTTGAATTTAGTTCGGATTCTTCCAAAGGAAAATTCATGCAAGCGCCAGTTGCCGGCTTTAGCGAAGAAAAATCAATGTTAATGGGACACGATCCAAAAGGGACAACTACGATGCGCGATGCAATTCGCAAAGCTATTTTTGAAACTGAAGATGGCGACACTGATAAACCTGATGCTACTGCCACTTACAATGGTGGCGCCTTATATACTGACCAGATTAAATACAAATAAGAAAGGTGATAAATTATGGAAATAACAGCCAAAAAAGTAAATGCAGAAGATGAAATTAAAGCCGAGGATCATAACAGCTTAGTTGCGGACGTTGCGGAATTGGCCAAAACAGCTGCTAAAGGGCCAAAGGGCGATACCGGTGAACAAGGTCCTATTGGAGAAACTGGGCCAGCAGGCAAGGATGGCGCCAAGGGTGAGCAGGGCGAAACAGGTCCGCAAGGCCCCGTGGGTGAAATGGGACCGGCCGGCAAAGACGGAGCCAAAGGTGATAAGGGTGACACTGGCGCACAGGGCCCCGCAGGCGAGACTGGACCAGCTGGTAAAAATGGTGCTGATGGTAAATCAATCAAAGCAGGCGTTATCAATTTAGATAAAAACAGTGTGGTTACTGGTGCAACAGTTACTTTTACTGATGATTCCAGCGTTGACTTTACTGTCAATAAAGCAGCCGAATAAGAAAATGGAGGAATAAATAATGACAAAACGCAATTTTATTAAATTAATCAAAATTGATGATAAAGGTAAGGCTAAATTGACCAAAGAAGGGAAAGCACAGTACGACACCTTTATTACGCCAACTCAGATTCCATTCCGAAAAATCTATGATGCGGCAGACTTGATGGACGGTAGTTCAAGCGGTAAGGAATCTTCGCGGGATAGTATGGACCAAATGTTGGATATGGTGGTGGATATTTACGACCACCAATTTACTAAAGATGACTTGCTAGACCGTCTGCACGCGCCGGACGCCGTCGAAGAATTGACGCAGCAAATTGAATTTATTGCGCAAGGACAAATGGATGACGAACGAAAAAAAGAACTGGCCAAGATGATCTAAATGTTCATTCTTGGTCTGAATATAAAAGTATCCTAAAAAAAGTCATGTTAACCATGATGAAGGACGGTGGGAAAGACATCAACGAGATTCTTGATATGCCTTTCTCATTTTTTATGGAATTAATCGAAGAAAACGAAAAACCAAACGTTAAGCACGAAGAAAGCATGATTGCAGCCTTTAGCAGCTAGGAGGTGATGGCCAGTGGCAGAACGGATTAAAGGGTTGCAGATTGATCTCAGTTTAAATGACATGGGAATTGGCAAGAAATTATCTGCAATTAAGCGAGAATTTCGCGCCTTAAACACTAGCATGAAAGTGTCAAATAATAACTTTAAATTTGGCGAAAAATCGGCCGCCTCCTATAAAGCCCGCATGAGTGAACTGAAAACTGCAGTTAATGGCAGCACGAAAAACTTGGACCAGCTTAAAAAGCGTCATGCCGAGGTGTCGGCTGAGCAGGGTGCAGGATCTCGTGCGGCTTTAAACTATGCTAACGAGATAAATCGTGAAACTGATACCTTAAATATGTATCGGGACCAATTAAGCCGGGTGACTGCAGAATATCGGGAAAATTATTCGGTCTCAGGAATGCTAAGCCGCGGATTTAATTCTATCGGCAATGGTTTTAAGGCGGTAGGCACAAAAGCCCAATCAGTCGGTAGCTCACTGACCAGCCACATCACAAAACCTGCTGGGATTGCTGCCACTGCGATGGCTGGTATCACTGCCAAAATGGGATTTGACCGTTTAAAAGGGTTAGACACTGCTAAAGCCAAGTTGGAAGGCCTGGGATACTCAGGTAAAGAGGTTAAAAGTATCACTGACCAGGTAACAGATGCGGTTAAAGGCGGCATGACTACCCTTGGAGAAGGAACCGATATTGCTGCTGGTGCCCTAGCTGCAGGGGTTAAGCAAGGTAAAGATTTAAAAAAGTATATTCAATTAGTTGGCGACGCTGCTGCTGGTGCTAATCGGCCTGTCAACGAAATGGCTACAATTTTTAACCGAGTCCAAGGTCAAGGAAAATTAATGACCGAGGAATTGAATTCGATTGAAGATGGTATGCCTGGTTTCTCACAAGCAATGGCCAAACATTATGGCGTTTCCATGGAAAAATTCCGAGATATGGTTTCAGATGGAAAAGTTCAATCTGAGGATTTCTTAGAAGTGATGGATGACTTTGCAGGTGGCATGGCGTCATCGTATGCCAATTCTTGGGAAGGCATGGTGCAAAATACCAAAGCTTATATTGGACAAATCGGCCAGGGCTTTTTGCAGGGATCATTTCAACAAGCTAAAAGCTCGCTAAAAGAGCTCGAAGATCTATTGAGCTCAGACAGTGTACAGCAATGGGCTCAGAGCGCTGGTGAAAGTTTAAGTTCCGGAATCAATATAATGGTTAATAAAATCAAAGAACTAGTTGACTGGTGGAAAGGCCTGGATTCTTCCACTCAGCAAACTATTGGTGAAGTTGCTAAGTGGTCTGGTATTGTGCTGGTTGCAATCGGCCCACTGCTAACGATATTTGGTAAATTAGCTGGAACCATTGGTGGCATGTTTGGTGTGTTTGGCAATTTTATTGGTTTAATTGGTAAAGTTGGTTTTGCAATCAAAGATGCCGGCGGCTTAATCGGTGGCCTAGCCTCGGCTTTTCCCAAACTTGCTGGTGTTATTGGCGCAATCACTAGTCCGATTGGATTAACAGTAGCTGCAATCATTGGCCTAGGTACCGCTTTTGTAATTGCTTATAAAAAATCAGAAACTTTTAGAAATATTGTTAATAATGCGTTTAACGCAGTTAAGGACACACTTAGCGCTGTTTGGAATAATGTAATTAAACCCGTTATGGGTAAGATCGCGGAAATATTTGGCGAAGTATGGGGGAAAATAAAAGATTCTGCTGGTACTATTTTGCCAGATCTACTAAGCGGTTTCACACGTGTTTTTGGTCGTATCGGTAAGATTATATCAGGGCTATCCGCGATAATAAAAGCAATCATGCCTGGGCTTAAGGCCATGTTTAAAAGCACATTCGATGGAATTGGGAATATCGTTACTGGCGCTACTGATGTAATTCTAGGCATTGTTAAAGTATTTGCTGGTTTATTCGGCAGGAATTTTGAATCAATGTGGGATGGTGTTAAGCAAATATTTAGTGGTGCCATCAATATCGTTAAAGGTATAGTTAAAGCTAGCTTTGTTGGCCAGATTGTTGCATTTATTAAAGGTATGTACACCACATTAATCGGCTGGTTTAAAAAACTGTGGCAAGGCACCGTGAATATTTTTAATAATTTAAAAAATAGTGCGGTAAATATTTGGAATGCGATTAAAAACGCCGTGGTTAATAAAGCACAGGCTCTCTGGAATGGCGTTAAGAATCACTTTAATAATTTAAAAAATAGCGCTGTTAACATTTTTAACAGCATAAAAGCTTTTGCCGTTGGGGTCTGGACAAGCATTAAAAATACTGTTGTTAGGCTAGCACAAAACTTGTGGAATGGCGTTAAGAATCATTTTAATAGTTTAAAAAATGGTGTTGTCGCTATCTTTAACAACGTTAAAGCTTTTGCTGTCAGAGTCTGGACAGGCATAAAAAATTCCGTCGTTAAGCTTGCTCAAGGCCTCTGGAATGGCGTTAGAAATAAATTTAACGCCTTAAAATCTGGCGTAGCTAACATCTTTAAGGCAGTTAAAAATACTGTTATTAATATTTGGACGTCAGTTAAGAAAAAAGTCGGTGGACTAGCCAGTAGCATGAAAGACAACGTGCTTAAAGTTTTGCGAAATATGCGCGACGGGATTAAAGGCATCGTTGATAAAATCAAAGGCTTTTTTACCGGCATGGTAACAGCCGTGAAGCAAGGCCTTAACAAGCTAATCGATGGGGTTAACTGGGTCGGCGGCAAGCTCGGGATGAAAAAACTGGGCAAGATTAAATTATCTACTGGCACCGAAACAACCGAAACCCGTAACGTTATTACTAACGGCAAAATTAATCAGGATACGTTTGCGACGGTTGGCGATAAAGGCAGAGGCAATGGCCCTCACGGTTTTCGCAACGAAATCATCCGCTACCCGAACGGTAAGATGACTATGACGCCAGATCAAGATACAACCGCGTATTTGCCTAAGGGATCGCGAGTATTTAATGGCCAGCAAACTTTTAATGCGCTAACTGATTTACCACGATTTGCTAAAGGCACATTGTGGGACAAAACTAAGAGCGCCGTTGGTAAAGGTACAAAATGGTTAAAGGGCAAAGTGGACGATGTGATGGATTTTGTCGGCCATCCTGGTAAATTACTAGACCATGTGCTTAAGGCATTTGGCGTCAATTTTGATTTTGTCGAAGGATCGCTACCCAAAGCTTTAATGGACGGTTTGTTTAAAAAGTTAAAAACAGCAGTTAAAAATAAATTTGCGCAATGGCTTAAAAAAGCCGAAGCTGATGGCGATGCTGGCGGTAAGCACGGTAACCCCGGTGGCGCTGGGGTCCAGCGTTGGAAAAAATTAGTTAAAAAAGCTTTGCGGGCTAATAAGCTGAGTACTAGCGCTGCGATGGTCAATAAAATCTTAAGCCAAATCAACACCGAATCTGGTGGTAATCCTAAAGCAATGGGTGGCACCGATGGCTTGGCCGATGGTCGAGCCATGGGATTAATGCAAACTAAGCCAGGAACATTTAAAGCTTATGCTTTTAAAGGCCACGGTGATATCTGGAATGGATATGATAACCTGTTGTCCGCGTTGCATTATGCTAAAGTACGTTATGGTGCGGCTTTATCGTTTCTTGGCCATGGCCACGGCTATGCTAGCGGTGGTTTTATTAAGACGCCAGGCATGTACAATTTGGCCGAAGGCAAATTCCCAGAATTTGTGATTCCAACTGATCCCAGTAAACAATCAGACGCGATGAAGCTATTAGCATTGGCTTCGCAACAAATTAATCGGCAGAATAGTAATAAGCGGCCTAATCAGTTGCGTGCACCAATCAGTGCCACTAACAGCACGTCTACAGACGGTTACGCAGAGCTCAATCGCAAATTTGATACGCTATTAGCTATGTTTGGCCGCTTACTAGGTGTTAGTGACGCCCAACTTAATGCGATTAAAAATAATAACCCAGACAAACAGCAACAGTACAAACAACAAGCGGCTGACCAAATTCTAGCTGATTATCAAGCTTTGACGTAGGAGGTGCAATCAATGTCGTGGTTAAAAATAAAGGTAGGTGATCAAGATGAGGTGGACCCGAGCGAAGCCATCCCTGGCTTAAAATTTCTGGGCGATACGAGCACGCCGGAAATTGCTAATGAGTATCAGGAAAACGCTGGAACTGATGGCAGCATTTTTAATTATGCAACGTACAATAAAAACACCATTAATGCTAATTTTATTCTACATTTCCACAATTGGAGTGGCCTTAAGCTAGCCCAGCACGAAATCTATCGGCTGTTTTTGCAAAAGCAATT
>NZ_AYYI01000071.1 GCF_001436505.1 Loigolactobacillus rennini DSM 20253
AGGGCCTAGTACTTTTGGAATGGAAATACTTTCCAACACCAAAAATTCTAGACCCATAATTTGCCACTTCGCCAGCAACTGTATCTGGCAATTGTAGACTTTCTGGTACACCGTGAATGTAAACAACCCGGGTTGCCAAGGCTAAATCTGTGGTGCCAAAAGCCGCTTTAAATTGCTTTTGCAAATCAGCTAACGGCACTTGTGCTTGATAAACAAAGTGGCCTTTTGCATCCGCTACCGGATAACGGTCATTGGGGATATTCATCTGCTGTGGTGCATTGTCAAAGGGGACCATGGTCGCACCAGAAACTGGTGCGGTTTCCGGTAGATCTAGCCAGCCGTCCCCATTAGCATCATCTGCCAACGTCACAACTTGGGCATCTTCGCCATCGGGAAAACCATGAAAATGCGCCCAGTGTTGCATGTTCGCTGGTGTCGCAAACATTTCCAACTTAATTTGTAATTGATCAGCTGTTAAGGTGAATGTCGCTTGACCATGTGCTTGTGTGCCAATTTTATCGCCATTTAATGCCTTGATTTCGGCAAGATATTTTTTTGTCATGAAAATAACCTCCCTTGTTGATAGGTACTGTCAAACGTACCCTAATTTACCTTGTTTTTATTATCGTTACTAATTGT
>NZ_AYYI01000072.1:0-2022 GCF_001436505.1 Loigolactobacillus rennini DSM 20253
GAGCGGGATCAGCGTAAGCCACAGCAGATTAAGGCAGTGATTGATTGGTGCCAGGCGGATCCATTTTGGCTAACTAACATTTTGTCGCCAGCTAAACTGCGCAAACAGTACGACCGCTTAAAAATCAAAATGGACCAAGAAACGCCGTATCAGTCCAACCTGCCACCTGATACGCCTGAGATCCCAATGTATAACTGGGCCGAGGAGTAGGTGGTCATAGTGATTGTTAACGGTCGTCTAGCAGCAGTTAAGGGCAAGCAGTTGGTTATTAGCCTTGACGAGGCCTTAGACGTTGATCAAGTGGACAAATTGACTGGGGAGCAACAGCCGAGCGTAGAGCTAGAGATTGAGGACAACCGCATGATTACCCCAGAGCAGCGCAAAAAGGCCTGGGCTTTGGTTAACGATATTGCTAACTGGCAAGGGGATCTGCCCAAGGTCGTTGAGGAGACGTTTAAATACTTCGCGATGATTACCTACAGCGAGATCAATACGCACTTTAGCCTGAGCGATTGTAGCATGACAACTGCCCGCTTGTATATCGAGTTGCTACTGACGTTTTGCTTTAAGTGGGATGTGCCGTTTGCCACGAAGACCTGGGATGCGGTTAGTAGTGATTACGCCACCCAGATGCAGTGCTTAAAACATCGTGAGTGTGTCATTTGCCGCAAGCGTGCCCAGTTTGCACACGTTGAAACTGTAGGCATGGGCAGCAACCGCCGGCGGATTGACCACAGCCAGCACCACTTTATGGCGTTATGTCCAGTACATCACGCGGAACAACACAACCTCGGCATTAATAGTTTTATCGCTAAGTACCACATTAAGCCGCTCAGATTGACTTATGACGAGCTCGTTAAATTAAAAATCATGCAGCACGGTACAGCTTACTTTTTTAAGGAGCAAGCAGAGCAGCAAAGATAATTACAGCAACGGAGGCAGTAATATGGATTTAATTGCACATATCCAGCAAGACCAGGCACGGCGCCAAGCATTGGTGGACTGGCGGAACAATAAAGAGGCTATCCAGCTTTTAGCCGCAGCGGTAGAGGCAAGCAAAAAGGCAGATAAGATCAAGGAGGGTGCATAGAATGGCTAAAAATTATGTAGATGAGCTTTTAACTAAGTACGGTAGACCCGAACCAACTGAAACGCCCGCAGAGCCCGAATGCCCGTATTGTTCACATTTTCATAATGATTTGCTTACTGAATTTTCTTTAGGCAAAAGTAAAGATACGATGCAAGTTGATGTTCAAGGCGATCGTTTGTCATTTAGGAGTTGGGATAATGGTGAACTAAATCATGTCATGATTGAATATTGCCCGATGTGCGGGCGCAAATTATAGGAGAAATAATGATAAAAGCATTTAAAGTTTGCTTAATTAGTAGTTGTTCTGTGATCATTTTATCCATTTTCTTAATGGCAATGAGTTTTTTTAATTTAGTTGATATCAAGGTTTCGACTGGTTTTGTTTTTATTGGATTAGCGTTAGCTAGTACTGCTTGGTTGTTTCTTTTACTTGATGACTTAATTAAAAAGTGATGGGAGTACGAGTTTATGAAACGCAAAAAGAAGAAAAAATCAGTAATCAAGAAGAAAAAGCGGCGGATGCAGGCTAAGCGGCGAGAGAACGAGCTTAAAAACGCTCCGCCTTTTGACAAAGCACTTTACCGTGCAATAAACACAATTTTAAAGTGAGGGATAAAAATGAGCGAACAGTTAGACCTTAAATTATCAGAGTTAGCCAGTGGCGGCGTACAGGAGAAATTTAATCGGGAATTGAAACGGGTAGCAGAAAACATACTGGACCCCAATACTGATCCGAAAAAGAAACGCAAAATCACGTTAACGACTACTTTTGTGCCTAACGAAGAACGCAACGTAGTCACTGTAAGCGTTGCTGCAAAGTCCACGCTAGTACCTGATAACGAGGTTAGCGCCACGGTGCTGATGGGGCGTAATACGGATAGTGGCTATCTGGAGGCAAACGAGCTTAAGTCAGGCGTGCCAGGGCAGACTTA
>NZ_AYYI01000072.1:2032-7567 GCF_001436505.1 Loigolactobacillus rennini DSM 20253
CGAAGATTCAACACTTAAGGATGACAAGGGCAAACCGATTACAGAAGTTGAACAAAAAGCAAATAACGTTGTTGATCTGCAGAGCAAACATAATTAGGAGGATCCGATATGATTGAAAAAGAAGCATTACAATATTTAGTTGAATTAGGCAGCAAAAAAATTGTTAAAAGTGCTACAGGGGCAGAGTATGGCGTTGTTGATGGGCGCTATTTACAACAATTACACCCTCAAACAGGTGTTCGCACAGCATTGGGTCTGCACACTTTATCCGGCGTGGTTGATTATATCCAGAAAAATGAAGAACGACGGGATGCAAAATTGATTTTACATGTCGTCAATGACCATCGGGTTAGATTGATTAATAGTTTGGATAAATACAATAACCGCGAAGTTTTGCTCCAAGCGGATGCCATCGTGCCAGAAATTCCATTTAGTGACTTTATTGACGCGGAACAGCTGCTTATTATTCTGCAAGCACAATTCGTCAACACGCCTGACCGCAAAATTCTGATGAAAGTACTGGGTAATTTACGCGAGGAAAATGTTAAAAATGCGAATGATGATGGCGTCTCACAAGCTGTAACAGTTAAAACGGGTATTGCCAGTCAAGGAGAGGTCCGAGTACCCAATCCGGTTGAACTACAGCCGTACCGTACTTTTGCCGAGGTGGAGCAACCGGCAAGCAAATTCATTTTTAGAATGCATCCAGGTATGAAAGGATCATTAATCGAGAGCGATGGTGGCTACTGGCGCAATGATGCCATTCAAAAAATCAAAGAATATTTTACCAAAAAATTAGCTGAAGAAATCAAGTCTGATTATGTCCGTATTATTGCTTAATAGTGGAGGCAGCAATGGAAGAGACTAAATATCGTTTAGGAGATTTATTTTTAATCAAACATCGCTCAGATATAACGATTGGCGTTGAATTACATGGTAGAAAAGAAGAGAGTATAGCATTTGATGGCACACCGCTTGCAACATTATTTGCCCCAGGAGTCACTGTTAATTTAACCAATAATGAGTTTAAAGCATTTACCGAAACGTTTTTAAATTTGGCCAATAAAGTTTGGAAAAATTTCAAACCTAAAGAAGCTGATTCGTTTTTTAGTGACTACGATGAGATTTACGACAATAAATTTGATGCCGAGTATAGTTGCAGGATCGGTGGTAAATTTGGCCAATTTAATCTTTACATTGAGGGCTTTCCTGCTGGCGACACCGGCAGAATCAAATTACACAAGCGAGTAGCAGAAAGCTTTGCGTTTGATTTAATCAAGGCGCTGGATAAAGGAGAATAATGAAAATAACGGATAAGGCACTTAACATGTATAAAAAGACAAGAATTCTAGAAGCGTACGTAAGGGCGGGCTGGGAAGTTGAAATCAGCCTTAAGAGAGAACGTAGTGAGGATGAAAATGAAGTTGCCGATTTTATAGTTGTCTATAGACTCAACATTAAAATGCCGGCTCGATTGTACCCATGGGTTAAACACGAACCTGTAATATGTGGTATTGATACGCATAGTTATGAGGCAGCTGCTGATTTGGCTTTAAAGACTATTAGATCAACACTGTCTGAAGTTCAAAAAATCATTAGCGAGATTAAGTCAGAAACGAAAGAGATAAATAACACATTTGATTCCCAGATAAAAATTGAAAATAAAGAAGAGGACTAAATGAAAAACAAATATCCATATTGCCAGCTTAAAGAGATTTCTGAGTTATTAAAGGATGATGAAACGACTGTGCGGGTAACTGGGATTGATCCTTATGGTAAAAGATTTGTTGTTAAATTTGAAGAACTTAAAATTATTGCAGCAGCGTTTTTATCCTTAGAGGCTGGCACGTATTATTCTCCGTTTTGTAAAAGGAGGTTGCTGTGATATGGCATATCAATCCGAGAGACCGAATAAAAACCATTTTAAATTATAGGACAAAAGGTAAATAAAAAAGCCGCCATCACTGGCCGCCCTAAACACCTAATACAATTTATAATAACATAAAGGGTGGCGTGGTGCATGGAGCTACTACCAATTGATAAAGATAAGACTAAGTTAAGCGCCGAACAACTATTAATGCAATATCGCGAAAAAGCTTATTTTGCCAAAATGCCAGTAAACCCTAAAATCACGAGCCACTGGGGTGATGGATCGTCTCCCAGTACAGCAGAGCGAGATCCTTATGCAGTCGAGCGCTTGGTACGACAAGAAAAGAGTAGTAAGTTTGTTAGCTACATTGATCGCGCCATTGCGGCATTACCCAAGCAATCGCATCAACAACTCTTAAGAGTGCGCTACTGTCAGGGGCTAGAAACAGAGCATCCGGACATGACAGCCATGGACGCGCTAGATATTTCGTCATCGACCTACACAGAGCGTAAGGGTAAGGCGTTGCTAGCCATTGCACACTACCTTAACTGCGTAGTCTACGTGACCGGCAATAATCTGGCATAATTCTGGCAATAAATCGGCAAAAATCCGGCAATAAAACGGCAGACTTTCGGCATGACCGCATTGTATACTGTTAATGTGAGAAGTTTTATAGAACGAACAGCGTCCAGCAATGGGCGCTTTTTTTATATACAAAATCGAAAGGTCTTGGTCGTATTAAAGAGGTTGATAAATGGAAAAGGGGCTTGCCGTATGTAGGTAATAAGGGACAAATTGCACAACAGATCATTGATTTATTACCCAGCGGCAATAGATTTTACGATGTGTTTGGCGGTGGCGGATCAATGAGCTTTCATGCTTTGGCATCAAAAAAATACAAAACTGTTTTTTATAATGATAAGCAAGAAAATGTTGTTGAGGCACTACAAGCGGTATTAGCTGGTGATATAGATTTTGCTCCCTTCTTAGTGCCGAAACGAGAAAAATTTAACTGGTATAAAGACCAACCAGACAGCGTCGAGAAGACCATTGCATTAATTGCATGGTCTTTTTCTAACGATTGCAAGAGTTTTTTGTGGGGCAGAAAAATAGAGGATTTAAAAGCATTAGCTTCAGCAGCCCTTTTTTATCCTAGTGATGTCTGGCCTTTCGAAGATCTTTATAGTTACGCAAAAGGGTCAAGGACCATTGCGGAGGCTTATCGTTGCTATCATCAATGGCGTAAAGATAAGCTACAGCAACTTGACAAAATAGCTAACTTAAAAAACTTGGACCAAATTACACGTTTAAAACAGTTAGAGCAACTGCCGCGTCTGCAGCAGTTAGAGAGGTTAAAGCAGCTTCAGCAATTGCAAAATTTACAGCAGTTGCAAAAGTTGGAAAAAGATGAAAGCTTATTAGCCCAGTTAACTTTTCAAACTAATGACTATCGCGACCTGTCGTTTAAGGCTGACGATGTCGTTTACTGCGATCCACCTTATGTGGGTACAAAGTACCAGTATGGCGGATTTGATAATGACGCTTTTGTTAAATGGTATAGCTGCTTGCCAGTAGAAAATGTCTATATATCAAACTATTCCGTGCTACCTAATACTCAAGTGGTGGGCACGTTTAAAAAGCACAGCTTTACAGCAAAGGGCAAGCGACGTGCAGAGCTATTATTACGGGTAGTTAAATAGGTGGCCAGCGTAGAGAGGTGGTGCCAGTGTGCGGCGGACAGATTACGGCATGGTCTCGGGCTGGCAAGAGCGTAACCTGCTAGCCAAGATAGATCGAGAACTGGAACAACAAGCTAAACAAAAGATTAAAGATAAACATAAACAGCAATTAAAACAATATAAATCCGATGTCTCTGATTTAATTAAACAATGAACTATGATTTAGATATCTTAATCATTTTAACTTAGGAGCTAATCGTGTTGGTTAAGCATTAAGAATTGAAAGGAAATCATTTATGTTTAGGCAACCAAAAGTGAGATTAGGAAACAAAAATTATTCTCAAGATGAATTGAAAGATTTACAAAAACAAAATACAAAAGTTTATAACAATTTCGTTCGAAGAAATAATAATAATAATCAATTTACAAGCTTTTATCATTCAAGTGAATGGAAGAAGCTGCGAAAACAAGTATTATTACGTGATAATTATCTTTGCCAAGAATGTTTTAAAAAAGGTATTGTTAACGATAAAAACTTAATTGTTCATCACAAAGTCGAATTGAGGGAAGATTGGTCTAAACGACTGGATATGAATAATTTAGAGGTAGTCTGTTATGCCTGCCATAACAAAATTCATAAACAAAAACAGACATAAAAAATAAGGAGGGCGGGAAATACCCCCACTTACTTTTTGTAAGCAGAAAAAACGAGCCGGACCTATCTGTGACCAAATTCTAGAAATGGAAAATTTTAGGGGCACTGATTTTAAGGAGGTGGTGCTGTTGCCAGGGAGAAAACCAAAGTTAAATGCTGCGAAAGTGGGTCATCATAACAAAGCTGATTTAGAACGATCTGAATTAAAAGAGAATGGCCTAAAACAATTTAAAAGTATTGAGGTTAATAACGTTCCACGCGGATTGACTCGTAATGCAAAAAAAGAGTGGCAGCGTGTAGTGCCGCTGCTTGAACAGTTGCCAATCGCTGACCTGGATTATTCTTTAATTCGTAAATATTGCGAAATTGTAGACCTAAACGATCGGCTTTATAAGGATATGAGTAAAGAGCAGGGCATCGATGGTGCGGTTGATCCAGAAAGTAATCGCAAGACTGGTGCCTTTATGGCTTATATGGATACGTTAAAGGAGCTACGGTCCATCTGCAGCGACTTAGGGATGACGATTGATAGTCGAATGCGATTGGTGGTCCCAACAGAAAGCGAACAGAAGCAATCCGTTTACGATAGATTTGGTGTTGACGACGATGACTAAAGTTAAGATTTCTAAAAAATATGAAAAACTACTAAATATTCCTGATGAGTACCGTGACGACGCCTACAAGTATTGTGTCATGGTTTTATCGGGAACGTTTATTACCTGCCAAGATACGAAAAATGCTTGTATCAGGCACTTAAAGGATATTCGGCGCATTAAATCAGATGACAACTTCTCATTTGTTTACAAACCGAAACGAGCAAAAAAGGTAATCAATTTTATTGAGATTTTACCTGATCCGAAAGGCAACATTAATAAACTGGGGCTATTTCAAAAGTTTATTGTATCAATGGTACGTGGGTGGTTTGACGAGAATGATTGCTTACGTTTCCGCAAGGCCTATATCTCGATGGCCCGTAAACAAGGTAAATCCTTAATTGTGGCTGGGTTGGTCTTATATGCGTTTTTGTTTGATCGTGACCCTAGAGAAGGACGCCAGATATTTACGGCTGCCAACGATAAAAAACAAGCTAGCATTGTGTTTGACATGGTTGCCAAACAATTAAAATATTTTGTATCACGAGTGCCGGAATTAAAGAACGATGTTAAAAAAGTGCGTGAGCAGATCAAGAATTTAAAGGATGGCTCTTATGTGATGCCGCTGTCCCGTGAGACTGGAGCAGTTGATGGCTTTGAACCTTTTATGGCGGTTGTCGACGAATATCATGCCGCAAAAACAAACGAAATGATGGAGCTGATTGAATCAGGCCAGGG
>NZ_AYYI01000009.1 GCF_001436505.1 Loigolactobacillus rennini DSM 20253
AGGGCCTAGTACTTTTGGAATGGAAATACTTTCCAACACCAAAAATTCTAGACCCTGATTTTTTTTCGTTTTTTTGATTACATTGAATCAGTTTGCTTATCTTTTTAAATGTAAGGGCTGCTTTATATTTTTAACTAAACTTTTACTAGGCCGGGACTGCGATTTTAAAATGGCCTATGGTATAATGACTTAAAATGATAGTATTTTATCATTTGTGCTTTTAATTTATTAAAGGAGGCCGCGGCAGTGACTGATCAAGCGCAAGGAAGAACGGCTGATGCCGTGTTACGGGATGATGCCGATAAAATTGAAGAGTTAGTAAACAAACAGCGCGTTTCGCTGTGTTTAAGCCAATGCCCAGCATTTGAAGAAGTTGTTGATACGCAAGTGTTTGGCTACTCAAAAGAAGTTAAACTAGCAGTTCAGCTTAATTTGATTTCTGAAGCCCATGGGCACGAACTGGTACGTGATTTGGAGCAGCGGCTTAATGCAATTTATGCGGATAGCTTTGATAAGCAAAAACAAAAATAAAGGGGACTGTTCCGTCATTGTGGCACAAATTTAGACAGAAATTAACTTACTTAGATTATTATATTTTAATTCCCTACTTGTTGCTTTCTGGTATTGGAATTGTAATGGTTTTTAGTGCAAGTTCGGATTATGTGTTGGTTCAAAATGCGAATCCGTACGGGTATTTGTATAAACAAGCTGGTTTTGTGTTAATTGGCTTAGTGATTGCATTTATTGTCTATCACCTGAAGTTAAATGTTTTAAAAAGTCGGAAATTATTATTTGGCTTAATTGTTCTTTTAATTATTGCGCTGGTTTATTTGCGCTTTTTCGGTCGCTCTGTTAATGGCGCGGCAGCTTGGATTCATGTTGGTGGTTTTAATATTCAGCCAGTCGAATTTGCTAAAATTATTTTAATTTGGTATTTAGCTTATTTTTTTAGCAATAAAGAACGACAAATGGCGGCAGCTAACCTAGGCGATATTGGCCGTAATTTGCTATATCCTGGTATTTTAGTAGGGTTGATCATGTTATTGACGCTGTTACAGCCTGACATCGGTGGCATGGCAATTTTAGCCGCAATTGTTTTGGTATTGATTTTCAGCAGTGGTGTTCGCTTTCGGTATGGATTGAGTTTTAGCACAATCATTTTTTTGCTATTAGTTGCTGGCTTTACTTATTTAGAAAAATTGCCAATTCATGCCAGTGCTGGCTATCAGTATCAACGTTTGATGGCGTTTATGCACCCGTTTGCATTAGCCGGGAATGCGGGTAAGCAGTTGGTTAATTCTTATTACGCCATTAATAATGGTGGCTGGTTCGGTGTTGGTTTGGGCAATAGCATTCAAAAAAGGGGCTATTTACCTGAGCCCTATACGGATTTCATTATTTCAGTAACTGCAGAAGAGCTTGGAATTGTTGCTGTCATTTTAATTTTGGCATTAACTTACTTTTTAGCAGCCCGGATTTTTTTGATTGGTATGCGGGCACATAGTTCATTTAATGCACTGTTATGCATTGGTATCGGTGTGATGCTAGCTGTACAGGCAACTGTTAACGTGGGTGGCGTTGTTGGTTTATTACCTATCACAGGTGTTACATTTCCTTTCATTAGTTATGGTGGCTCGTCAATGATGGTTTTGGTCATTTCAATTGGGATTGCACTCAATGTTAGCGCAACGGAAACACGGGCTAAGTTAAGTGGTCAACTGCAAAAGTAGCAAAAACCGGAAAGGAACGGGTAGTTAAAAATGAAGAAAGTATTAATTGCAAATCGGGGCGAAATTGCCGTTCGGATTAACCGTGCTTGTCAAGAATTAGGTTTAAAAACCGTGGGAATCTATGCTAAAGAGGATGAGTATTCACTCCACCGATTTAAAGTTGATGAGGCCTATTTAGTGGGGGCTGGGAAAGCGCCAATCGCTGCTTATTTGGACATAGATGATATTATTCGAATAGCTAAAATGAGTCATGCAGATGCTATCCACCCCGGATATGGGTTTTTAGCTGAAAATGCTGAGTTAGCAAGACGTTGTCAAAAAGCAGGCATTACGTTTGTCGGGCCAACACCAGAATTGTTAGAGATGTTTGGCGACAAAGTGATGGCTAAGCAAGTTGCCCGGGAAGCCGGCGTCCAACCGATTCCTGGTAAAGACAAGCCAGTCGTTAATTTAGCTGAGTTACAGGCCTTTGGTGAAGAATATGGTTACCCGCTTATGATTAAAGCCGCAATGGGTGGTGGCGGCCACGGCATGCGGGTTGTTAATAATGAATCAGAACTGGCAGATAGCTATGAGCGGGCAAAAAGCGAAGCCTTAAAATCCTTTGGCAGTGATGAAATTTATGTTGAGCGGTTTATTAAGTCAGCTAAACACATTGAAGTCCAAATTCTGGCGGATCAACACGGCCACGTGCTTCATTTATTTGAACGGGATTGTTCGGTTCAACGGCGTAATCAAAAAGTGATTGAAGTTGCGCCTTGTGTGTTGTTAACAGCACAGCAACGGCAACGTGTTACAACTGCTGCAGTCCGATTTATGGCGCATGTCCACTATCAAAATGCCGCAACAGTTGAATTCTTGTATGAGCCTGCTAAAGATCAGTTTTATTTCATTGAAGTGAATCCGCGGGTTCAAGTTGAACATACAATTACAGAAATGATCACTGGCATTGATATCGTGCAAACACAGCTTAAAATTGCCCAAGGTCAAGATTTATTTACAGATATTGGTCTACCACAGCAAGCAAAGCTACGTTATCATGGCGCTGCAATTCAGTGTCGGGTCACAACAGAAGATCCTTTAAATAATTTTCTCCCAGATACTGGCACCATTGAGACTTATCAATCACCAGCAGGCAATGGTGTGCGTTTAGACGGTGGTAGTGCTTATGCTGGGGCAGTAATTACGCCTTATTTTGATTCTTTATTGGTTAAAGTTTGTACTTATGATTTGACTTTTAAGCAAGCAACAGAAAAAATGCTGCGCGTCTTAAAAGAATTTAAAATCCGCGGCGTTAAAACTAACATTGCGTTTATGGAGAAAGTAATTCAGCATCCAACGTTTAAATCTGGAGCAGCTGAAACCACCTTTATTGATCAAACACCAGAATTATTTGCCATTCCGCGTTTGGTGGATAATAGTGCTCAAAAGCTTAAGTACATTGGAGACATTACGGTAAATGGCTATGGGGATATTGAACGCCACGAAAAAAAACATTATCCTGAAGGTCGTTTCGACGCAAATTTTAAACCATTTCCTAAGGGATTGGTCACTGCAAAAACAATTTTGGATCAACACGGGCCTAAAGCGGTTAATGAGTGGATACAACAACAAAAGCAAGTCTTATTGACGGATACCACGTTACGTGATGCGCATCAAAGTTTGTTTGCAACGCGGATGCGGACCCATGACATGTTAGAAATTGCGGATAGTATGCAACGTGTTTTACCGCAGCTATTTTCTTATGAAATGTGGGGCGGCGCGACATTTGATGTGGCCTACCGTTTCTTAGTTGAAGATCCTTGGACTAGGCTAAAATTACTGCGTAAAAAAATGCCGCACACCTTATTTCAAATGCTTTTCCGTGGCAGTAATGCAGTGGGTTATAAAAATTATCCCGATAATGTTTTAGCGGCGTTTATAAAGCAAGCAGCTAAAGACGGGATCGATGTTTTCCGGATTTTTGATAGTTTAAATTGGGTACCCCAATTAGAAAAGAGCATTCAGGCAGTCCGTGATGCAGGGAAGATTGCAGAACCGGCAATGTGCTATACTGGCGACATCTTAGATCCAGACCGGCAAAAATATAATTTAAAATACTATCAAGATCTAGCTAAAGAATTGGCAGCTGCTGGGGCTCACATTATTGGAATCAAAGATATGGCCGGCTTATTGAAGCCGGAAGCTGCATACCGCTTAGTTGCAACTTTAAAAGATACGGTTGATTTGCCTATCCATTTGCATACACATGATACGCAAGGAAATGGTGTAGGTGTTTATCAACGCGCAACTGCTGCTGGCGTCGACATTGTCGATGTGGCACAAAGCGCACTTTCTGGGACAACTAGCCAGCCTAGTATGGAAAGCTTTTATTATGCGCTAGCTGAAACACCGCGGCAACCGCAATTGAACATTAAAGCAGCGGAGCAGCTCAACCATTATTTTGAAGGGATCCGTCCGTTTTATGACGATTTTTCCAATCAGTTGCGTGCGCCAATTACGGATAATTACACGACACAAATGCCTGGAGGCCAGTATTCAAACCTGCGCCAACAAGCTAGTGCTATTGGTTTAGGTAACCGTTGGGAAGCCGTTAAGCAGATGTACGTTCGTGTTAACCAAATGTTTGGTGATATTGTTAAAGTGACGCCTTCTTCTAAGGTCGTTGGCGATATGGCGCTTTTTATGATTCAACATGGTTTAACAGAAGCAGATGTTTATGCTAAGGGTGCAACAATTGATTTCCCTGATTCAGTGGTTAATTTCTTTATGGGTGATTTAGGCCAGCCAACTGGAGGATTTCCTAAGAAACTACAACAAATTATTCTAAAAGGAAAACAACCGCTGACGGTTCGCCCAGGTAGTTTAGCTAAACCAGTTGATTTTGCAGCTGTTAAAGCAGAATTAGCGGCTAAAATCAAAACTGAGCCGACCACTGAAGAAGTGTTGAGTTATTTGATGTATCCAGATGTTTTTATCGGTTATCATGCACGTGAAGAGCTTTACGGAGATGTTTCTGCAATTGATACACCAACCTTTTTCCAAGGCATGCGGATTGGCGAAAAAGTTGAGATTCATGTTCGCCCCGGTAAAACTTGGATTTTGCGCTTAAATGAAATTGGTGAGTTAGACGTTGAAGGTAACCGGACCCTTTACTTTACGGTTAATGGTCAGCGTAGTGAAGTCGTAATTCACGATAAAAGCGCAAAACAGTCTGGTGCTACGGCACAAAAAGCAGAGCCGACTAATCAAGAGCAGATTGGTGCGGCGATGACAGGGACGGTACTGAATGTATTAGTCACAACTGATCAGTTGGTACAAAAAGGTGCACCATTGTTAGTGACTGAAGCGATGAAGATGGAGACTACTATCCAAGCACCTTTCACTGGCCGCGTTAATCACTTGTACGTTCAAAAGGGCGACCGAGTTGAAACCAATGATCTGTTGTTAGAGTTAAAACCAGAAAAACAGGTTAAGAAGTAAGTGAGTACATGATTATTAGTGAAAATTCTGTTGCTTTATTAGAGCAAGCTGACCGCTTAGCGGAAGCATTTGCGGCCAGTGCTGTATTTGCAGCTTATCAAAAACAATCGCAAATTTTAGCGAAAGATCAGGCTGCTCAGCGGCAAATTGCAACTTTGCAAACACTTAAAACAGATTATCAGCAAATTAAACCATATGGACATTATGCACCTGGTTATCGGCAATTAAAGCATAGATTGCAGCAAAAGACACGTGAAGTCATGTTGTTGCCGTCGGTAGCAGCTTTTAAGCGTGCAGAAATGGATTTACAAACTGTTCTAGATGAGATGAGTGTACAATTGGCCAGTTGTGTCTCACCAGATGTTAAAGTGGCTACTGGTAATCCCTTTTATTTAACCGATCGGACAAAAACAGACTGTATTTCAAGGAGTGAGTAGATGGCATTTAATATAATTCCAAGGCAAGGCTTAGTGGTCTGGGTTTATAGTTTAAAGCAGCTGCGGCATTTACGGCGGTTTGGTACCATTTACTATACATCGCGGCGTTTAAAGTATGTTTACCTTTACGTTGACCAAGCTGTTGCTCAAAAAGTAAGTGCTCAGATTAAAAAATTACATTTTGTTAAACAGGTTGAGTTATCTCATCGCCCTGAATTAGATATGAATTTTGGGGAACGCGTGGGACAATTAGGTGAACAAACCCCTAAATCAGCAGCTTCTGGACCGAAAAGATTATTAACCAGTCAAGAAATTTTAGAAAAAGAGTCTTAATGATGCGAATTATTTCAGGAGAATTTGGTGGCCGCCGTTTAAAAGCTGTTCCTGGACGAGCTACTCGGCCCACCACTGATAAAATTAAAGAAGCTGTATTTAACATTATTGGGCCGTATTTTAATGGCGGTAATGCTTTGGATTTATTTGCTGGTAGCGGTGGCTTAGGAATTGAAGCTGCTTCTCGCGGCATGCAACAGGTTGTTTTGGTGGATCGGCAATATGCGGCGATTAAAACAATTAAAGCTAACATTACAGTAACCAAAATGCCGCAACGCTTTAGGGTAATTAAGGCTAATGCAATGCATGCGTTGCACCAGTTAGCTGCTGAAAATAACAAGTTTGATTTAGTTTTATTGGATCCACCTTACCAACAACAAAAAATAGCAGCTAATATGGCCGCTTTAGCCACTCAAAATTTATTAGCTACAAACGCGCAGCTTGTATGTGAAACAAATGCCGTAACAGTTTTACCTGTTCAGCTACCAGCTTTTAGACAATTACGGCGGCAAACGTACGGTACAACGGCAATTACAATTTATCAATATGGAGGAACTCATAGTGTCAGCTAGGATTGCGATTTTTCCCGGTAGTTTTGATCCGTTTACTAACGGACATTTAGAAACAGTTCAGCGTGCTAGTCACTTGTTTGACCAGGTGGTGATTGGTGTCATGACTAATACATCCAAGAAACCTCTGTTTCAACCAGATGAAAAATTAGCACTGATTACAACAGCAATTACAGATTTAAACAATGTTCGTGCCGTGGCACAAAGTCACGAATTAACGGTTGATTTTGCCCAGCATTTAGGGGCTCGTTTCATTTTAAGGGGCATCCGTAATGTGAAGGATTTTGAATACGAACGGGATATTGCGGAGATGAATCGGGTCCAAGCCAGTGACATTGAGACGGTCTTTTTGCTAGCCAGTAAACGTTATGCCTTTTTATCTTCCAGCTTGATTAAAGAAGTTGCTAAATTTGGTGGCGATATTTCAAGTTTAGTACCACCTAATGTGGCGCAGGCATTGCAAGAAAAGCTAGGACAGGAAGAAGGCTAAGCATGCGGAAACGCTGGCAAAAAGTGACATTTTGGACGACGTTATTGATACTGTTTGTCGGTTTCTTTTTGCCGCTGCCCGTTTATTTAGAGACACCAGGTGAAGCAGAACCGTTAGCTCAATTTGTGCGTGTTGCCGGTAAGCATGATCGGCAACCTGGAAAATACATGCTGACCACTGTTCGTTTGCAACAAGCGCGCCCGTTTACGTATCTATGGTTTAAAACGCGTCCATTTACTGAGACAATTAGTAAAGACCAGTTAATGGGGGATGCAAGTAATCGCACTTTCAATCAAATGCAGGATTATTACATGCAATCTTCCATTAATGATGCAATTAAGGTTGCTTACCAGCATGCAGGTGAAAGTTATCATAAAAAATTTTTAGGCATTTATGTGATGTCAATTTTGAAACAATCACCATTTAAATCTGATTTAGCCATTGGCGATACTATTACTAAAATTGATGGCCATCAGTTTAAAAGTGTGCGTGCTTTCATCCACTACGTCAAGCGGCAACGTGTGGGACAAAAAGTTAGTATTACGTATCAGCACCGTAAGACTAGCAAAATAGCTAAGCGGCCATTAATGAAGTTACCGCAAACAAAGCATCCAGGTTTAGGAATTGGTTTGGTTGATCACACCAAAGTTCAAACAAAAATTCCGGTTAAAGTTAAAGCTGGTGATATTGGTGGTCCTTCGGCAGGATTAATGTTTACATTAGCCATTTATGACCAGCTATCTGGTCAGCATTTACGTCATGGTCGACGAATTGCTGGAACTGGTACGATGTCTGCGCGTGGAAAAGTTGGCCCGATTGGCGGCATTGATAAAAAGGTAGTGGCAGCTAATCGGGCGGGCGCTAGCGTTTTCTTTGCTCCTGATCATCCAGCGACGAAGCGAGAAAAACAGTTGGATCCCAATTACCAAAACAACTATCAGGTTGCTAAAACAACAGCAAAACAAATCCATAGTCACATGAAAATTGTGCCGGTTAAACAATTTACTGATGTACTTGCTTATTTAAAAAAATAATATTTCAAAGCTGTTCAAAAAATGAGCAGCTTTTTTTGCGTAGTTTATTAATAGTGGCAAGTTAAAGTAGGGAAGGTGGTGCTAAAGTAATGGATTGGCGGCAATTGGTTAAACAATACTGGCATTTTTTGATCATGGCAGGTCTTGGAATTGCGTTGGTGTTTAGTTTATTGCGGCCATTTAGTGGGCGTAATAATCAAACTGATTCAGCTACGGCAACTTTTTCGGATCAATCTGAGGTAGTAGCAGTGAGCAGCCAAGCAGCACCACAAAGCCCAGAAAGACAGTCAGGCTTTGTGGACGTTAAAGGTGCTGTTAAGAAACCGGGTATTTATCAAGTTGAAGGCAATACTAGATTGTTTGATGTGGTCCGTTTGGCTGGTGGTTTAGCCAAAGATGCTGATCAAAAAAAGATTAATTTAGCACAGCAAGTATCGGACCAGCAAGTGATTTTTATCCCAAAAATTGGAGAGGAGGTACCAGCAGAGTATGCTGCGCCAGTTGCAGCTGGTAGTGCGGCGGCAGCTACTGACGATGGCCAAGCAACAAGTTTGGTTAATTTAAATACAGCCACAACTGAGGAATTACAGCAATTAACTGGAATTGGCGAAAAGAAAGCAGAACTCATCATTCAGTATCGTGAAGAACAAGGTGGTTTTAAACAGATTGAAGATTTAAAACAAGTTTCTGGAATTGGCGATAAAACTTTTGAAAGTTTAAAAGACAGTATCACTGTTTAATGCTAAGTTTGATATACTGAAACTAAATAAAAAGTGAGGTTTTAGTTATGGCAAAATTACAGGCTAAGCGTATGCCTTGGGATCAATATTTTATGGCACAGGCCGTTTTATCGTCACTACGTAGTACTTGTCCGCGGGCGACAGTGGGTGCCGCTATTGTTCGTGATCGGCGCGTCATCGCCAGCGGCTATAATGGCTCAGTTTCAGGCGATGATCATTGTATTGATGTTGGTTGTTACCTTGTGGATGGCCATTGCTTGCGAACCATTCATGCAGAGATGAATGCCATATTACAATGTGCCAAATTTGGCGCTGCCACTGAAGGAGCAGCTATCTATGTGACGCATTTTCCTTGTTTGCAATGTACTAAAATGCTCATTCAGGCAGGCATTAAAACCATTAATTATTTAAAAGATTATCATGATGATGAGTACGCCCAAAATTTAATTAAAAAATCAGGGGTTGCGTTAAACCAGATTCAGTTAAATGCCACTTATTTTGCACAATTTGAACAGAGTTCGTTATTTAATTTAAATTAAGCATTAATTGCGTAATTATTGGATTTTTCTAGCTGGCTTGGCTGTAATCCTTTCTTTTGCGATTTTAAGTGCTCAAAAATGGGCGTGGTTAATCGCTGTGTGTGTTGTACTGCGTATTTGTTTAACCCGACAGTTGCGTTTAATCAGCGTTACTTTAATATTAGCTAGTTTAATGGCAGGCTATTTTTATCACTACCAACAATTAATGCCCAAGCCACCAACAGGAGATCTGATTTTGGTACAACCAGATCATAGTGATGTTTCTGGCGATCAATTGCGCCTTGAGGCTCAAGATTTAGCAACTAAGCAAAACGTACAAGTTTATTATTATTTACCGGACCAAAGGACGCAACAATTTTGGCAACACCAACGGAAAACTTTGATCGTAAAAATTCAGGGCGATTATCAACTAGCTAATCCAGCAACTAATCAAGCAGAATTTAATTATGCCGCTTATTTAAAGCAACAAAAGCGGACCTTTTATATTTTAAATGCCGATGAGCTTAAAGTGGTTAAGCAAGCGCCACAGTCGTTTCGTAATAGACTGCATCGTTTGAGAAAAAAACAGCTTTTAAATTCACAGGATTTACCTGAACCATTAGGCCAGTACTATCGTAGCTTAGTGTTAGGGTATCAAGGTCAAGATTTTAAAGCGACGGGAACGCTGTTTAAACAATTGGGTTTGATACATTTGTTTAGTTTGTCTGGCTTACATGTTTATTATTTTGTTGCATTAATCCAATGGGGATTGTTGCGACTCAGGCGGCCACGTGAACATGTAGCGTTGCTTTTACTAGTTTTATTACCGTTGTATGCGTTATTTGCTGGTGCTAGCACCAGCTTACGTCGGGCTGTTTTACTTTGCTGGTTACATATTTTCAACCAGTATTTTGATTTGAAAGTTGCACCACTAGATTGTTTTGCAGTCGTTGTTTTAGTTAATTTAATTTACCAGCCTTATTTATTTTTTAGTTTAGGCGGACAATTATCATATTTATTGTCCTTTGCATTATTATTTTTAAGCAATTTCAGCGAATGGCGGCGTACTTTATGGCTAAACCTCATCAGTTTACCGCTTTTGTTGTATCATGTGTATGAATGGCATTGGCTGACCGTTTTTTTAAATTTTTTAATGATGCCACTATTTTCCTACGCAATTTTACCACTCACATTATTAGGCGGTTTGGTCACACCGATTGTTCCTTTGATTGGACAGTTAATTGCACAGTCATTTACTGGTTTACAAACTTTTTTAAGTTGGTTTGCAAAGCCGCAATTTATGTTGACCTATGGGCAGCTGCCTGCAATACTGGTTTGCTTATGTTTAAGTCTATTATTTTTTAGTTTAGCGGCTAAACACCATAAAATTAGTTATTATTTGGGTTTAACCATCATTTATGTCGGCAGTTTTTTGTGGGTGCATTTTCCGCTGCAAGGGCGCGTCATATTTTTTGATATTGGCCAAGGGGATAGCATTTTAATTGAATCTGCATTTCACCGGGAAGTTACCTTAATTGATACTGGTGGGCGTTTGAATTTTGCTAAAGAAACTTGGCAAAAGCGAAATAGCCAATCACGGGCAGAAAGAATCATTGTGCCTTATTTAAAGAGTCGTGGGATCAAGCATATTGATCAGATTTTTTTAAGCCACCAAGATGCTGATCACGTTGGGGACTTGCCCGCCATTTTAAAACATTTCCCGGTAACTAATATTTACTTTCCTGCAGGTATGGAACATAATGCCCAATTTAAGAGACGAATCTGGCCTTATCGTAACCAAGTCGCATGGCACCCCCTGTTACGCGGACAATCACCAACTTGTAAGACATTTGCCTGTCAAGTTTTAGCGCCAGAAACCCCTGGTGCCGGAACTAACGAAGATTCTTTAGTTTTACGCCTTTTAATTAACCAAAAGGTGTGGCTATTTACTGGTGATCTGCCCAGTGAGCGCGAGGAGCGTTTAATCAGCCAAGTACCTATCCAGGCAGATTACTTAAAGGCTGGACACCATGGAAGCAAAACATCTTCATCAGACGCGTTTCTAGCGGCTGTGAAACCCAAACGAGTAGTTATTTCAGCAGGACGTCACAATCGTTATGGGCATCCGCATTCAGAAACGCTGTTGCGGTATCAAAATGCTGGTATACCATTTCAAACTACTGCTGAACAAGGTATGATTATTTGGACATTTGATGATCGTTGGCGGTCATTTTTAAATGGAGAAGAAAGGAAAAATGATTATGGAAGTGTCAGCATTAAAAAAAGCCCTTAAAAATAACTCACCTCAATCAGTTTATTTAGTTCAAGGGCAAGAGGCCTATTTAATTGATCAAATTAAAGAACAGTTTCGTCAGTTATTAGCGCCCGAAGAAGCAACCATGAATTTTGGCGACTATGATTTAGCGTCGGTACCACTGGCAACGGCTTTAAATGATGCAATGTCAGCCCCTTTTTTTGGGGAGAGGCGCTTAGTGTTTATTCAGCACCCGTTATTTCTAACTAGTGCGGCAAAACAAACCAATGTTGTTCACGATGTGGCTGGCTTGATTAAGTATTTACAACAGCCAGTACCGACAACAACGTTAGTTATTTTTGCTGCATATGATAAATTAGACGAACGTAAAAAAGTGACAAAATTATTGAAGAAAAAGGCTGTTTTAATTGACGCTAGACCACTGACCGAACAAAAAGCACAGCATTACGTTGCTAATTATTTAAAGCAAAAAAATATCAACATTCAACCAGAAGCTTTGCAACTGTTAGTGCAGCGTACTGAGGCAAATCTGACCTTAATGATGGGCGAATTGACGAAGCTTATTTTATATGCAAAAAAGCAACGTGAAATCACGGTTACAGCAGTTAAATCACTAGTGACACAAAATCTAGAACAAAATATTTTTACTTTAGTCGATGCGGTTATGGCTCGTGATGTTGCGCGAGCAGTGTCATTATACCGGCAATTAATTTTGCAAAAAGAAGAGCCTTTAAAATTAAATGCGATTTTGGTGGGCCAGTTCCGTTTACTATTACAAGTTAAAATATTGCAACGCAACGGTTATAGTCAAGGTGATTTAGCCCGCGTGTTGCACGCACATCCTTATCGAGTGAAATTAGCACTAGGTCAAGCCAAACGTTTTTCGCAAAAAGCGTTGCGGCAAGCATATCTAGGCTTAGTGGATTTAGAATACCAATTAAAAACTAGTCAACGTGATGCAGAATTATTATTTCAATTGTTTATTTTGAAATTTAGCCAAAATGCTGCGTAATCAGTGATGGTGCTTTCTATGCATCTAAAGTGATAAACAAAATAGCCGCCACTAGTCTGTTACTAATGGCGGCTATTTTTGTTTAACGATTAAAAAAGGCTCAAATAACCACATCACTGTGCTTATTTGAGCCTTCTAACACTTTATTTAGCCAATAGGTTAGCTAGACGTGACTTATCACGGTTAGCTTTGTTAGCATGAACTAACCCCTTAGAATGGGCAGTGTCGATTGCACTGATTGCTGCACGGTATAAGTCGGCAGTGTTGTCAGCGCTAGCAGCATTTGCTGCTTCAAATTGTTTAACAGCTGTCCGCATGGCACTAATTTGTGATGTATTTTGAGCGTTTGCTCTTTCGTTACTACGAACACGTTTCATTGCTGATTTAATGTTAGGCATTAATGTCACCTCCGGATTCGCAAATTAAAGTAATTGCATTTTTTCAACGTTGCTTATTATACAGAAGAGTGACTGAATTTGCAATAAAAACTTGTAAAGTAAATTAACTTGACTACAAATTTTGGGGTAGTTTTGAAAACTTATAAAATCGCGATTAGACTTGCTTTTTTGGTTTAACTTTAGTAAAGTAAATGAGTAATCAAATAACCCATACTTGGTTTAGCGAATCACCAACGCTTTACTCAGTATATGGGCACTTTATTTTAGAAAAGGTGGAGATCTAAATGGCAATTGCCAAAGCACAAAAAGACGACATTATTAAAAAATATGCACGTCATGACGGCGATACTGGTTCTACTGAAGTCCAAGTCGCTGTTTTAACTGCGGAAATTAATGCACTGAACGACCATATCAAGGTGCATAAAAAAGATTATCATTCCTACCGTGGATTAATGAAAAAAATCGGTCACCGGCGTAATTTGTTAGCTTATTTACGTAAGAAGAATATCCGGCGTTACCGTGATCTTATTCGTAGCTTAGGCTTACGGCGTTAATCACGTTAACCAATAAACACCATTGCGATATTTTTGTCGCAATGGTGTTTTTGTTTGGGCTTAATTAGGTTAGTTGATGATGTCGCCGAGATTCTTTTTGTGTTATCATATAAGAAATTGTTATTTAGAACTAGATCGGTTTAATATTAGTCCGCGGAAATTTTCTCCGTGATTGTAAAAATGAATGGCACCAATCAGCATTGTTGCCCGGTTAAGCGGTTGTTTTAAAATTGACATCAATAATTTTAATTAGTTATTTGTGTCTGGCATTTACATTAACTAAGCTAAATTATTTTTGTTCAGTTAAACACCGCACTATTAGTACACGCTAATTTCAGTAACTGGGTTTGGCTGACAGACAAAGTTGTATCATCGTCTTAAAAGAAACTAAGACGTATGGTGTTGCGATAATTTTAATTTGACTAATGTATTTATTAAACAGTTTAGTTATTAACAAAATGAGGTGAAATAATTGAGTAGTCGTGTGAAAATTATGCCCTTAGGCGGTGTACGCGAAAACGGCAAAAATATGTATGTTGTCGAAGTAGATGATGAAATTTATATTTTAGATTGTGGTTTGATGTATCCTGAAAATGAATTGTTGGGAATTGATGTGGTCATTCCTGATTTTTCTTATTTAGAAAAAAATATTGATCGCGTTGTAGGTATTTTTCTGACGCACGGGCATGCAGACGCCATTGGTGCCCTGAATTATTTTGTTAAACAGCATTCGGTACCAGTTTTTGGTTCTGCACTGACGATTGCATTAGCAAAACTAAACGTTAAGGCAGATTCAAAGACTAAGCGTTTTAATGATTTCCATGTGATTGATAAGGATACAACTATCGATTTTAAGCATGCTAGTGTTTCCTTTTTCAAAACGACCCATTCAATTCCTGATTCTTTGGGGATTGTCATTAAAACAAATGTTGGTAGTGTCGTATATACCGGTGATTTTAAATTCGACCAGTCCGCAACGCCAGAGTACCAAAGTGATTTTGCACGTTTAGCACAAATTGGGCAAGATCATGTATTGGCTTTATTAAGTGATTCTGCTAATGCTGAATCACCTTATAAAATGGCTAGTGAACGGGATATTGGCAGTAGCATTCTGGACACTTTCCAATATCACGATGGTCGTATTATTGTGGCCTCAGTTGCGTCAAATATTGCTCGGATTCAGCAAGTAATCAATGCAGCGGCGAAATCTGGTCGGAAGGTAATTTTAACTGGGCGCGATCTTGAGAAAATTATTCGCACAGCAATGCGCCTTAAACGTTTAGCTTTACCGACACCAGATATATTGGTGCCACTTAAAGAGATGCGCCGTTTAGCGCCAGAAAAAACGGTTATTTTAGAAACTGGTAAAATGGGTGAGCCGATTAAAGCTTTACAGAAAATGGCAACGAATCGGCACCGGTCAATCCGGATTAAATCAGGCGATTTGGTTTATATTACGACGACACCGTCACATGCAATGGAAACCACAGTTGCGAAAACTAAGGATATGATTTACCGGGCTGGCGCGGAAGTTAAGGCGGTTAGTGACGATATCCATGCTTCCGGCCACGGTAATAAAGATGATTTGCAACTGATGTTAAATTTAATTAAACCCACTTATTTGATCCCAATTCAAGGGGAGTACCGGCTGTTAGCTGCCCATGCAAAGATTGCCCATGAAATGGGGATGCCTTACGAAAATATTTTTATTACCAGTAAAGGCGACGTTTTAGATTACCATAAAAACCAAATGCATTTAGCTAACCAAGTCGATGTTGGCAATACTATGATTGATGGTATCGGTGTCGGTGATATCGGTAATATTGTTTTGCGAGATCGTAAGATGCTTTCTGAAGATGGTATCTTTGTTGCAGTCATCACCATTAATCGGAAAAAACGGATGATCGTGTCACACCCACAAATTACAACTCGGGGTTTTGTCTACATTAAAACCAGTCACGACTTAATTCGTGAAAGTGCTAAGTTAGTGACCAAAACGGTTCAAAATAATTTAGATAATAAAGAATTTGATTGGAGTCATCTAAAGCAAGATATTCGTGAGGCGCTCAGCAGCTTTTTATTTGAGCAGACTAGAAGACGCCCGGTAATTTTACCCGTGATTATGGAAGTTAATCAAAATCGACGGCGCACTGCTAGCAAATCATAGTTTAAACATGAAATCTATTATGGAGGGTTGTCAATGGGCCAACAGATTCCATTTCCACAAAATTTTGCACAATTGGTCCGTTTAGGCAAAATGGCGAGTGAACAAAGAAAATGGCCCCAAGCAATTGCACATTTACGCGCTGCATACCAGCATAAACAGACGTTTGACGTTAATATTTTATTGGTAACGGCATTGTTAGCTGATCAACAATACCAACAAGCGGCAGCGTTAGCACAAGAAAAAATGACGGATTATTTAAGTTCAGCCACTGCTTGTCCACTTTATGTCAAAACTTTGCTCACTACGCATCAGTTCATTGCAGTCCGTAAATTGTGTATAGCCCGTCCTGCAGGCTTGGAGACGTCATTTTGGCACCAACAGGCTTTAGCGGTACAACAGGCAGAAGTAGCTTATCGGAAGGCGGCACCGACGCAGATTGCTAAATTAAAAAAAGCATTATATCAGCTAAGTGCACGCCATTTTTATGATCAATTGGCTTTAACTAAACAAGCACAGTTTTTGCCACAAACGGAATTTATTGACGCGGTAACGCATTTATTGACAGATCCTTACATTCATCCGCTAATTCGGGCGCATTTTTTAAATGAGTTACGTCAATTAAAAGTGGCAGCCGCACTTAATTTTTTCTGGTTGGATGGTAAAAAACATACAGTTAAGCCCAGTGCATTGACGGCAATTACTACTGCACCACAATTTTTACAGTTATACCAACAAATAAATCAGCAGTTACTTTCAGATCCAATTGCAAAACAAAATGTTTTAAAAGAACTCACATTGCACGCAGCGTATCTTTATCCATTTGCAGACAAAGTGATTGTGCGCCCGCAAATTTGGACCGCAGTGTATTTAGCTGCTTACACCAATCGCCAAGTCGATTTAACAGTATTTGATTCAACCCAAGTGCAGCAAATTCAAAATTGGCAGCAGAGATTTGAACAATTAACGCAAAAATTAGAATAAAATTAATATAATTCATGCAAATTGGCGGAAAACATGAATTTATTGGGCAAAGGTGTTTACAAACTTGTGGGAAGCCTATATAATATCTAAATGGATTCTTCCTTATGAAAAGCTAAGCTAGGCTTTGCTTTTGCGCATGGAAGTTGTATAATAAAGAGTAAAGAATTATCGGCATTAACAAATTTGATGGCGGATTATTCTTGCGAAAATACAGGAGGTTTCATTAATGGCAAAAGAACATTATGAAAGAACAAAACCCCATGTTAATATTGGCACGATCGGCCATATTGATCACGGGAAAACTACTTTAACAGCGGCAATTTCTAAGATTTTATCTGAGAAAGGTTTAGCTAACTTGGAGGATTTCGCTGCTATTGACTCAGCTCCAGAAGAACGTGAACGTGGTATTACGATCAACACTGCTCACGTTGAATACGAAACTGAAAAACGCCATTATGCCCACATTGATGCGCCAGGACACGCGGACTACGTTAAAAATATGATTACCGGTGCTGCGCAAATGGATGGTGCCATTTTGGTTGTTGCTGCAACGGATGGTCCTATGCCACAAACACGTGAACACATTTTGTTAGCACGTCAGGTTGGGGTTGAATACATTGTTGTCTTCTTAAACAAGACTGACTTAGTTGATGACCCTGAATTGATCGACTTAGTTGAAATGGAAACACGTGAATTGTTATCTGAATACGATTATCCAGGTGACGATATTCCATTTGTTCGTGGTTCTGCTTTGAAAGCTCTTAATGGCGATAAAGAAGAAGAAAAGCACGTTATGGAATTATTGGATGCAGTCGATGAATACATTCCAACACCGGAACGTAATAACGACTTGCCATTCTTAATGCCAGTTGAAGATGTCTTCACCATCACTGGTCGTGGGACTGTTGCTTCTGGCCGTATCGATCGTGGTATGGTTAAAGTTGGCGATGAAGTTGAAATCGTTGGTTTAACACCAGATATGCTTAAGTCAACTGTTACAGGTTTGGAAATGTTCCGTAAGACATTGGACTACGGTGAAGCTGGTGACAACGTTGGTACTTTGTTACGTGGGATTAACCGTGACCAAGTAGAACGTGGTCAAGTTTTGGCTAAGCCAGGTTCAATCCAAGTTCACAAGAAATTCAAGGGCCAAGTTTATATCTTGAGCAAAGATGAAGGTGGTCGTCATACACCATTCTTCTCAAACTACCGTCCACAGTTCTATTTCCATACAACTGACGTTACTGGTGTTATTGAATTACCAAAAGACGTTGAAATGGTTATGCCTGGGGATAACGTTGAATTCACTGTTGAATTAATCGAACCAGTTGCGATTGAAAAAGGAACTAAGTTTACAGTTCGTGAAGGTGGCCACACGGTTGGTGCCGGTGTCGTAACTGAAATCGAAGAATAGTTTCACGTTGAACTATGATTAAACTCGGAGCTTGGCTCCGAGTTTTTTTATGCCTAATTATGAACGGATGGCTTTTTTAGGAAGAAAGATTTACAAGTCTGTGAAACTACGTTAAAATAGCACAGTATGCAATAATTAATGACGAAAATAATAATTCCGGAGGGAAAGTAATGGCAGCAAAATGGGAAAAAAAGGGCGCCACAGATGGTGAATTAACCTTTGAAATTGAACCAGAAAAAATTAAATCAGGGCTAGATCAAGCCTTTAAACGTGTTAAAAAGAATTTGAATGTGCCTGGTTTTCGTAAAGGCAAAGTACCACGCCAAGTCTTCAATTCAATGTATGGCGAAGCTTCATTATATGAAGATGCGTTAAACATCGTGTTACCAGAAGCTTATCAAAAAGCGATTGAAGAAACTAAAATTGAACCGGTTGATCAACCTAAAGTTGATGTTAAAAGCATGGAGCAAGACAAACCATGGGTTTTGACAGCACAAGTAACGGTTAAGCCTGAAGTTGCTTTAGGTGAGTATAAAGGGTTAGCTGTTCCTGTACAGGACCGGAAAGTAACAGATGATGACGTTGAAAAAGAAATTGAAAGTAAACGTCAGCAGCAAGCTGAATTAGTCCTTAAAGAAGATGAACCTGCAGAATCTGGCAATACAGTTGTCATTGATTATAAAGGGACAGTTGATGGAAAAGCCTTTGAAGGTGGCTCTGCAGATAACTATTCACTTGAATTAGGTTCTAATTCTTTTATTCCTGGCTTTGAAGACCAATTAATTGGCCATAAAGCAGGTGACGATGTTGAAGTTAAGGTTACCTTCCCTAAGGATTACCAAGCTAAGGATTTGGCGGGTAAAGAAGCTATTTTTGCAACTAAGATTCATGAAGTTAAAGAAAAGCAATTGCCTAAATTAGATGATGAATTTGCCAAAGATGTTGATGAAGACGTTGATACTTTAGCTGAATTGAAAGATAAAGTACGTAAAGATCTGCAAAAGAAGAAGGATGATGCTGCTACAGGCGCCATCCAAGATGCAGCAATCCAAGAAGCTGTCAACAACGCCAGCGTTCAAGACATCCCACAAGCAATGATTGATGAAGAAATCCAACGTCAATTAGACCAATATTTAGGTAATATGCAACGGCAAGGTATTGATCCACAAATGTACTATAAGTTAACTGGTACATCTGAAGATGATTTGAAGAAACAGTTTGCCAAAGATGCAGATAACCGTGTTAAAACCAATTTAGTGCTTGAAGCGGTTGTCACTGCAGAAAACATCAAGCCAACTGATGATCAAATCAAGCAAGAAGTGAAAGACTTAGCCGATGACTATGGCATGGAAGTTAAGGCGGTACGTAATGCTTTAACTGACGACATGTTAAGCCATGATATCGCCGTCAAAGAAGCAATTAAGATCATTACAGATTCCGCTAAAGAATCAAAAGATGTTAAACCTCAAGCAGAAGCTAAAGACGACAAAAAATAGTTAAGTTAATTAACTGATTGGTTTACGGTAAAAGTGATTTTATTTAAAGTCCTTAACTGTCTATAAGTAACCATTGACAGTTACCTTTAAAATCGCTTTTACCGTTTTTTTATGGTTAATCAACTTGCTTTACCTTAGGTAGAGAGTATGCTAGAGTTTCTAGTGGTTGAAGAAAAGACCACAATCGTTGGCAAGTAAGATTTTTTAAGGTAAAATTGAGTTAAGAAACTAATAGGGGTTGATATGTGTGTTTGACAATACAGAAACGGATGGCCCTGTCAATTGTTCATTTTGCGGTAAGTCACAAGATCAAGTGAAAAAGATTGTCGCTGGACCGGGTGTCTATATCTGTAATGAATGTATTGACTTATGCAAGGAAATCATAGATGAAGAGTTTAAGGATGAATCTTATAATGATTTACTTGAAGTGCCAAAACCAGCTGAAATTTTAAATATTTTAAACCAGTATGTGATTGGTCAAGATGAAGCTAAACGAACTTTAGCAGTTGCGGTTTATAATCATTATAAGCGAGTTAACCAGATGGAAGTACAATCTGATGATGAAACTGAATTACAAAAAAGTAACATTTCATTGATTGGACCTACTGGTTCTGGTAAAACTTTCTTAGCTCAAAGCTTGGCTCGGATTTTGAATGTGCCATTTGCCATTGCAGATGCCACAACGCTAACCGAAGCCGGTTATGTTGGTGAAGATGTAGAAAACATTTTATTAAAACTATTACAAAATGCGGATTATGATGTTGAAAAAGCCCAAAAAGGGATCATCTACATTGACGAAATTGATAAGATTGCAAAAAAGAGCGAAAATGTCTCCATTACTCGTGATGTTTCTGGTGAAGGGGTCCAACAAGCACTGTTAAAAATTCTTGAAGGCACCGTTGCTAATGTACCACCGCAGGGTGGCCGTAAACATCCACAACAAGAGTTTATTCAAATTGATACTACTAACATTCTTTTCATCGTTGGTGGTGCATTTGATGGTATTGAAAACATTGTTAAAGAGCGTCTAGGTGACAAAGTCATCGGTTTTAGCGGGAAGGAAGCTAAAGGGATTGATGATTCCCGTAGTTTAATGCAGCAAGTAATTCCAGAAGACTTGATGAAGTTTGGTCTAATTCCAGAATTTATCGGTCGGATCCCGATTATGGCCGCATTAGAAAAACTAACAGAAAATGATTTAGTCCGGATTTTAACGGAACCTAAAAATGCGTTGGTTAAACAATATACTAAGCTGTTGAGCTTAGATGATGTTGAGTTAGAATTTGAGCCTGGTGCATTACATGCCATTGCGCATGAAGCAATTGAACGTGATACTGGTGCTCGTGGCTTAAGGTCAATCATTGAAGAAGTGATGATGGACATCATGTTTGACTTACCTAGTCGTGATGATGTCAGCAAAGCGATCATTACGGCAGATACCGTCAATGGGAGTGGCAAGCCGAAGTTGGTTTTAACTGATGGCCGGAAAGCGTCGTAGCTAGCTCATTTCGATTTAGTTTAAACTTGATAATTAGCAGTGGACGGTTCACACGGTGGATTGTCCACTGTTTTTGATTATCGACTAATGGTTAGACTGCGACGTTGTTAATTTAAGGGTTTAAGGAGAAATTATGCTAAAATAGAAAGCAGTAACTTAAAGATGGAGGCAAACAAATGCAAATTCAGGATGTTGAGTTGGTCATTAGTGCGGTTGCACCGCAACAATATCCCAACGATAACTTACCCGAAATCGCGCTGACAGGTCGTTCAAATGTTGGTAAATCATCACTGATCAACCGACTTATTCAGCGAAAAAAAATGGCACGGACTTCAAGTACTCCTGGCAAAACGCAGACACTTAATTTCTACCGATTAAACCGACAATTTTATTTTGTTGATGTTCCTGGTTATGGCTATGCGAAGGTGTCGAAAAAAGCGCGTGCAAAATTTGGGGAAATGATCGAGACTTATTTAGAAGAACGTCAACAATTACAAGGTGTTATTTCATTAATTGATGTCCGCCATCAGCCGACAGAAGATGATTTGTCAATGTATCGTTTTCTTAAGTATTATGGTCTGCCGGTACTAATCGTTGCCACCAAGGCAGATAAAGTATCTAAAGGAAAATGGCAACAACGGGCAGCACAATTGAAAAAGGCTTTACAGCTCAATCAAACTGATGATTTGGTTATTTTTTCCAGTATGACAGGTAGTGGTGCTGACCAAATTTGGCAGTGGCTGCAAGCACATATTACAACCGGAGGCGATTAAGTGAAATTTAACGACTACCAAAAATTAGCTAATCAAACGTTATTAGGTAATGAACAGGTTTTGACAAATTGTGCACTAGGTTTAGCTAGTGAAAGTGGCGAAGTAATTGATTTGATTAAAAAATATACATTTAACGCTGAACAACTGGATCGAGATGAATTGATTCAAGAAATGGGTGATGTTTTGTGGTACCTTTCTCAAGTTGCACAGTGGGCAAACATTCCTTTTGAAGAAGTTGCTCAGCAAAATATTACTAAATTAAATACACGTTTTGGCAAGCAATTGCACTTGCCAGAAAAATAAACATGTCCATCAAAGGTTAACTAGCCTTTGATGGACATGTTTTTAACTTATTACTTACTTCAGTATTTGCCAATGACGTTTAGGCAGTTAAATCAATCCGTTTTGCTAGGAAATAGAATAAAATGGCACCTAAAATTAAAGAAACAAATTCACCTAAAGCAACTGTAAAGTAAGTTGGCCAAAACGGAACGTGACTAACAACGTGTAATTCCAATGCAATGATCCACATGGTTAAAGTGCAAGTAATCGTACTGATTGTTAATTTAAGTGTTAGTCGCTTGACCCGGCGACTTAAGTAGTAACTTAAGGCTGTCATGACGAATGTGTTAAGCGTACCGAAAATAATGTCAACAATGCCTAGAGGTGAAAAAAGATTGACGATGATACACCCTAAAGTCAGCGCCCAAATATAACGCTTGTTAAAAACGGCTAAATGATTGAGCATTTCAGATAACCGGAGTTGGGTAGCACCAAAGCTCCAAGGTGCGACTAACATGGTTAACGCAACATAGATTGCGGCAATGATCCCAATTTTTGTTAACGAATTAGTCTTGATACGAGATTTATCCATTTTAAGATGGCCTCCTAGTTTTTTATTATGGTGGGATAGTCACGAACCACCATTAAACTTGCAGGTTTAAGTATAACAAATTTTAACTAGAATTGTTGAACTGCATTGAATAATAATTGGCAGATAATTAATGACACAATAAAAAAGGACTGAACGTTCCGTTGAGAACGTTCAATCCTTTTCGATGTTGGAATAAACTTTAAATTTATTTTTTTGACTGTTTTTTGTCGCTAGCTTTTTTTTCTTTGGCTTCAGCTTTCTTTTCCTTTTTCTTTTTTGGAACAAGTGCAAATTTATCGAAAAGTTCGTTGAGCGTATTATCTTGGCGTGTTGTTAAACCCATGCTGATCATCCTTTCTTTGTCTACATTCTAGCAGAAATGTTAGTGCTTTGGCTAGCATTTATCTTCTGGATGCCAGTGTATATAATAACTATTTTATGCATAAAAACGGCTTATTTATAAAAATACTTGCATAAAAAATCATATTGAAGTATACTGCGTTTATTGAATAAAAAGAGGCAGGTAAAAAAGATGAAGAAAATAATGAGTTGGTTGATAATACTAATGACAGTTGGCATCGCATTATTAGCTGGAACCACCCAACCGGCTCAAGCAGCTGACGATTCATTAACGCGAATCAAAGACAAAGGGACCCTAGTCATGGGAACTAGTCCAGATTACCCGCCGTATGAATTTTTAGTTAATCGGCATGGGAAAGATCAAGTAGTGGGAATGGACGTTGATATTGCTAAAAAAGTAGCACATGATTTAGGCGTTAAATTAGTAGTGAAAAAAATGGATTTTGATTCATTGCTAGTGGCATTGGAAACCAATAAGGTCGACATGGTATTGGCCGGAATGTCACCAACGCCAGCGCGGCAAAAAAGCATTGATTTTTCAAAGATTTATTATCGTGGTGGCCAGTCCATTGTGATTAATAAAACGGATAAGGGAATTTATCACAATAAAAATTCATTTCGGAATAAAGCGATGGGTGCACAAACCGGTAGTATTCAATATAATCTTGGTAAAAAACAAATCGCTGGTTCTAAAATGAAAGGCTTGGCTAAAATCAGTGATTTGATTTTGGCATTGAAGAGTCATAAGGTTGAAGGCGTCATTATGGAAGAACCTTCTGCCCAAGCTTATGTGGACAATGATTCAAACCTAGCCATGCTTAAAAACAGTCAATTCAATTTAGGTAGTGGAGAAAACAATACTGCTATTGGTTTTCGGAAAGGCTCACCGGCGTTAGTCAATGCGGTTAATCGGTCAATTGATGAAATCACCCAGAAAAAATTAACGCAAGGATACTTAAAGCATGCAGGGACTTACATGCAGACAAACACTAAAAATACGGGTATGTGGCATTATTCTAGCTATTTTGTCAAAGGTGTAGCATACACTTTGTTAATTACGATCATCAGTGTTTTCTTCGGGATTTTGTTAGGCGTCATCTTTGCTTTAATGCGGTTGAGTAAAGTTAAATTATTACACGCATTAGGCGTTGCTTACATTGAATTTGTCCGGGGGACACCATTGATGATTCAAGTGATGTTTGTGTATTTTGGCATTGGCTTATTTGTTAATATTCCCGCTTTAATTGCTGGGATTATTGCGGTGTCTTTAAATTCAGCTGCCTATGTGGCGGAAATTATTCGTGGTGGGATCAATTCAGTCGCAGTTGGGCAAAAAGAAGCAGCACGGAGCTTAGGTTTAAGCCGGCAACAGACTTTTAAGAGTGTTGTTTTTCCACAAGCACTTAAAAATATTTGGCCAGCGTTAGGTAATGAATTCATTTCGTTGATTAAGGAAAGCTCAATTGTCTCCATTATTGGGGTTACCGACTTGATTTATCAATTGAAAGCCGTACAGACAGCAACTTATAAAGGGGTAATGCCCATTGTTGTCGCCATGTTAATTTACTTCATTTTGACCTTTAGTTTGTCTAAATTATTAAATTTCTACGAGAGGAAGATGAAACATGATGCCTGAGATGATTAAAATTGAAAATGTTACAAAAAAATTTGGTCAAACTGAAGTGCTAAAAGATTTAAACGGTCAAGTACAAAAAGGGCAGGTAATTTGTGTGATTGGGCCTTCCGGTGGTGGCAAAAGTACCTTTTTACGCTGCTTAAATTTATTAGAGCAGCCCACTAGCGGCAAGATTAGTTTTGAAGGGCAAGAGTTAACTTCATTAAGCGAAGCACAAATTAATCACCTGCGTGAAAAGATGGGAATGGTCTTTCAAAGCTTCAATTTATTTTCAAACATGACCGTGCTGGATAATGTTCAGTTAGCGCCCTTAAAAGTTAAAAAATTAGCGGCTGCTACTGCCAAGAAAACAGCTATGCAGCTATTAGCGCAGGTGGGATTAGCCGATAAAGCTGAAAATTATCCTAGCAGTTTGTCTGGTGGGCAACAGCAACGGGTGGCCATTGCCCGTGCTTTGGCGATGAATCCCGACGTGATGTTATTTGATGAGCCAACGTCTGCATTGGATCCAGAAATGGTAGGCGAGGTACTTACAGTAATGCAGGATTTAGCTAATCAAGGGATGACGATGGTAGTTGTCACTCATGAAATGGGCTTTGCTAAAAGTGTTGCTAACCAAGTCTGGTTCATGGATGGTGGCGTTTTTGCTGAAAAGGGAACGCCAACCCAAATTTTTGAACACCCACAAAATGAACGAACCAAAGCGTTTTTAGCGAAGATTCTGGAAGCGTAAAATCAGTGCAAACAAGCAGGTAGCAAGAGATTTGCTACCTGCTTGTTTTTAGTGTATTAAATAATTTTTCTACAGCAACAAGCCAGTCCCTTGCTTTTCTGGCAGGGGATCGCTAAAATATAAACACGAACATTTGTACGTGATTTTGTTGAGAAAGGTTGTTTGGCATGGCTACAGAATATCTTGAACATAAATTAACCTTATTACCGCCATTGCCGGGCTGTTATTTAATGAAAAACCGTGATGGCAAGATTATTTACGTTGGTAAGGCTAAGAATTTAAAAAATCGAGTTCGGTCTTATTTTAAAAGTCATCATGAAGGTAAAACAGCTTTATTGGTTTCTGAGATTCGGGATTTTGAGACTATCATTACTTCGACAGATAAAGAAGCTTTTTTGCTGGAGATTACGCTAATTCAAAAGCATCAACCGCACTATAATATTAAATTAAAAAAAGGAACAGGTTATCCGTACATTAAGATTACCAATCAGCGCGATCCCCGTATGTTGATTACCGGTGATGTTAAAAAAGACGGTGGCTATTATTTTGGCCCTTATCCCAACGTGCATGCTGCAGAAGAGACATTGAACTTTTTACAAAAGGTTTACCCATTACGGCGCTGTAATGGCCGTCAGAAGCGTCCTTGTTTATACTATCATATGGGGCAATGTTTGGGTGCTTGTTTTCGAGAAGTACCTAAAAGTGAATATAATGCGCAAATTCGTAAAATTAAACGCTTCTTAAATGGTCAGGTTAGCGACATTAAACATGAATTACAGGATAAAATGCAAGCAGCAGCTGCAGAGCTACATTTTGAACGGGCAGCTGAATTGCGTGATCAATTACGCTATATTGAAGCCACTGTTGAAAAACAAAAGATTATTTCAAACGACCACACGCCGCGAGATATTTTTGGTTACTATATGGATAAAGGCTGGTTATCAGTGCAAATCTTTTTTATCCGGCAAGCTAGATTGATTAAACGTGAGAAACGGCTATTTCCGTGCATCAATACGCCGGAAGAAGAGTTAGAAAGTTTTATCTTGCAGTTTTACAAACGGAAAAATAATGTGCTGCCTAAGGAAATTTTAGTTCCTAAAGGGTTGAATCAAAAAGTTCTGGCGGATATTTTGCAGGTTAATATTCGTACCCCACAGCGGGGACAAAAGCGTGCTCTGATGCAGATGGCAAACAAAAATAGCCGGCTAGTGTTGGAGGAAAAATTCCGGTTAATGGAATTGGACAACTCCCACACGCTAGGGGCTGTTCAAGAATTAGTCGATGTATTACAAATTACTTCTGCCCATCGAATTGAAGCTTTCGACCATTCGAATATTCAAGGGACTGATCCGGTTTCTGCGATGGTTTGCTACATTGATGGGGAACCCGCTAAAAAAGAATACCGTAAGTATAAAATTAAATCGGGTGATGGAGCGAATGAAGCGTTAAATACACAGGAAGTGATTCGCCGTCGTTACTCCCGGTTGTTGAAAGAGCAACAGGCTTTGCCAGATTTGATTTTAATGGACGGTGGCGAAATTCAAATTCATGCGGCTAAAGAAGTGTTGGAAGATGAATTGGGACTGAACATTCCAGTGGCTGGCATGGTTAAAAATGAACATCATAAAACGGCATCGTTGATGTACGGTCCAGAAGATAAGAAAATGGATTTAGATCCTAAAAGTGAAGGCTTTTATTTGTTACAGCGGATTCAAGACGAGGTGCACCGATTTGCCATCACTTTTCACCGGCAATTACATGGTAAGCATTCTTTAAGTTCTCAATTAGATCAGATTCCTGGTGTTGGACCTAAAACAAGAGTTAAATTGCTACGCCACTTTGGGTCGCTCAAAAAATTACGAGCGGCTTCTGTCGCTGATTTACATGAAGTGGGGGTTTCAAAAACAGTTGCGCAAACAATTAAATTATCCCTGAAAGTTTAAAGCAAAAAGACAGTGGCAACTATTTTGCCACTGTCTTTTTTACCGATAATTTATTTTGCAGCCTCTGTTTTATTCAGAGCTGGCCGCCATAAACCTAAAATAACGCCAGCAATGATTGCACCGATCACGACTGCGATTAAATAAAAGAGCCAATTTGTTGCTAAAGGTGTCACCCAAATACCACCATGAGGTGCAGGGACACTAACTTGCCAGAGCTGGGTTAGTCCACCACCGACAGCAGCACCCACTAGACTCGATGTGATGACATGGAGTGGGTCAGATGCTGCAAATGGAATTGCGCCTTCTGTAATGAAAGAAACACCTAAAATATAGTTGGAAATACCAGCTTTACGCTCATCTGCTGTAAATTTGTTCTTCCAAAATGTGGTGGCAATAGCAGTCGCCAATGGTGGAATCATGCCACCAACCATAACTGCTGCCATTAATTTACCTTCACCGGTACTAGTATAAACACCAATGGCAAAAGTGTAAGCTGCTTTGTTGAAAGGACCACCCATATCAATGGCCATCATACCACCTAAAACGGTGCCTAACAGAATTGAATTACCCGTGCCCATACTGTTTAAGAATACGGTCAAAGCGTGGTTGATTACGGCAAAAATCGGATCCACGATGAAATACATTAAGAAACCAACAATCAGCAAACCTAAAATTGGGTAGAAAATCATGGGTTTTAGACCGTCTAAAGATTTTGGTAAATTACGGAAAACACGTTTTAACCAAACAACCACGTAACCGGCAATAAAACCGGCTGCTAAACCGCCTAAGAAACCAGCAACACTAGAAGTTTTAACCACACTAGCAGCTGCTGTATTGGCCATGAAGCCACCGACAAAACCAGGCATTAATGCTGGCCGATCACCGATGGAAACGGCAATATAAGCTGCTAATACTGGAATTAAGAAGCTAAACGCCCAATTACCAATGCTATTTAAGAAAATAAATGTGGTTGAGTGTGGGCCAACAGTTTGTTCTACCATAAAGGAAATCGCCATTAAAATCCCACCGCCAACGACAAATGGTAACATGTTGGAGATACCATTCATCAAATTGGCGTAAATGTTACTCCAAACAGATTTCTTTTCTTCTTCATTATCTGCTGGGCCTTGTTCATCTTCACCTTTAGCGTGATAAATTGTGCCCTTTTGCGCTAATGTTTCATTAATTAATTCTTCGGGCTTCTTAATGCCATCGATCACTGGTCGGTTTAATAAGTGTTTACCCGCAAAACGAGCCATTTTCACTTTTTTGTCTGCTGTGATGATAACACCTGTTGCTCGTTTGATGTCTTCTGGTGTTAGCCGGTGTTTAATGCCTTCAGAACCATTAGTTTCGACTTTAATGTCCACGTTCATGGCTTCAGCTTGTTTTTTTAAAGCGGCTTCTGCCATGTAAGTGTGGGCGATACCAGTTGGGCAAGCAGAAACGGCAACGATAAATGGTCGTTCTTCCTCAGGCTTCGCTGTTTTTGCTGCGGTTTTAGCAGTTTTAGCAGCTGCTTGACTGTCAGCTGCAGCGCTGCTGGCACTTTCTTGTGCGTCTTTAGCTTCCTTCGCTGCTTGAGCGTCGGCAAATAATTGTTGCACATCTGCTGGTGTTTGAGCTTTTTTCAAAGCGGCAACTAAATCTGGGTTAATCAATAAACTGGATAAAGCAGCTAGTGCTTGTAGATGGGTATTATTAGCGCCTTCCGGGGCTGCGATCATGAAAAATAAATGCACTGGCTGGCCATCTAAAGCATTAAAATCCACGCCTTTATTGCTTTTAGCGAAAAGGACAGTTGCCCGGGTAACTGCTTTGTCTTTAGCGTGGGGCATTGCAATGCCATCGCCGATACCAGTTGTTGATTCATTTTCACGTTTCAAAATATCTTGTTTGTAAAGATTTTCGTCATCGATGATGCCTTTTGTATAGTATTGATGGACCATTTCGTCGATTGCTTCTGCTTTGGTAGTCGCTTTTAGATCCATAATCATGACGTCTTTAACAAGTAGGTCACGAATGTCCATAATGGTAACACTCCTTTTTCTATGGTGGTTTAATTTAAAAAATTAATCGGTGTAAGGCGTAATTTTAATTGTCTTTTGGACAGCTGTAATTTTAGCCTTAACCGCTAAATCTTCAGAAAATGCTGTTGCACTGCCACAAGCTAAGCCGGTTGCAAAGCTTTTAAGGGGATCTTGGGTTTGACTAAAAGTTCCGACAAACCCAGCAATCATTGAATCACCCGCACCGACAGAATTAATGACTTTTCCTTTAGGTGCAGTTGATTTGTAAACTTGTTGTGGTGTAATAAGAAAAGCGCCAGCATCGGCCATTGAGACCAAAACATGTTTTGCGCCCATTTTTAACAATTTACGGCCGTATTTAACAATTGCAGCATCATGATCTAAGTTGACATTAAATAATGCAGCTAGTTCATGTTGATTAGGCTTAACTACTAAAGGATGAGCACTTAACGTATCTAATAAGGCTTGGCCCGTTGTATCAATGACGAATTCTGCCTGATGAGCTTGAATTAAGGGAATTAAATCCCGGTAAAAACTTTCAGGTAATGCTGGAGGTAAACTACCAGACATGACTACAATGTCGCCTGGTTTTAACTGTTTAAACTTAGCTTTAAATGCTTTTTGAGCGGCTGCTGTAATTTCAGGTCCTTGACCGTTAATTTCAGTTTCTTCAGCGGCTTTAATTTTGACATTGATTCTAGTATCGGCCGTAATCGGTGTGAAATCAGTGGTCAGGTGCTCTGTTGTTAATTTTTGCTGGACAAAGTTACCAGTGAAACCGCCAAGAAAACCCCAAGCAGTATTTTTAACTGTTAGTTGGTTTAAAATTCGGGAAACATTGATACCTTTACCACCAGGTAATTTTGCATCATACTGCATACGGTTGACTTGTCCTAGCGTGAGCCGGGGTAAACGGACAATATAATCAATTGATGGATTAACCGTAATGGTATAAATCATTTAATCGCCTCCAAAATATCTGTTTGTTGTTGATATTGATCGAGTTGTCGCTGAGTCAGATGATCGGTCACAATTGTTGCTTGTGCTAAATGACCAAATTTAGTAAAAGTAACTTGGTCGAATTTAGTGTGATCAGCTAGAATAATGGCCATTTCTGCTTGTGCAATGGCTGTTCGTTTAATTGCGGCTTCATCAGGATCTGGTGTTGTGAAGCCATAATGTAAATGAATCCCATTGGTGCCCAAAAAAACTTTGTTAAAGCGGTACTGTTGGAGCGCGGCGACACTATCTGCACCAACCACGGCTTTGGTGACATTTTTTAACTGACCGCCAATTAAAAAACAGCGAATGTCGTAATCGGCTAATAATGATGCATGGTTAACGCCATTAGTGACTACGGTTAAATTCGCAATTGGCTTTAGATGCGGGATCATCGCCAAAGTGGAAGTGCCAGCGTCAAGGAAAATCACATCCTGTGGTGTTAAACAAGAAACCGCTAATTTAGCTAAGCTTTCTTTTTCAGCAACACTTTGATTAGATTTTTCACTGACCGCGAGTTCTGTTTGCAAAGTTGCAACCCGTTTAGCACCACCGTGAACGCGGACCAATAAACCCGCTTCTTCCATTAACTGCAGGTCACGTCGAACAGTTGATTCAGAGGCATGGGTTTCACTGATGAGATCATGTAATTTAATGATAGCGTGCTGTTTTAGTTGGTTTAAAATAAATTGATGACGTTCTTCAGTAAGCAACCGGCTCACCTCCACGCAAGTTAGTTTACAGCTAAAAACATTCAAAATCAATATAAAACTACCAAATTCAGTCAAAAACGTCAATCGGCAATAATTTGTTTGGTTTTTTAACTTGGGAATGGTAATCGATACACAATTTTAACAGTTTACATTGTTTTTAATGTTAAAATGAAAAGTAAACGCAAGGTGCTTGTAGACAGCTACCTGTTTTTTCTTTACAATTGGTTAAATGTGAATTTTATGTACGAACACGATCATTAACTTAGATATTAGAACGACATTAATGCTTTTTAAATTAGAGGAGGAAACAATTTGTTTATAGATCAAGTAAAAATCACGGCTAAAGCAGGTCGTGGTGGCGACGGTATGGTCGGATTCCGGCGGGAAAAATTTGTCCCGTTTGGTGGGCCTGCCGGTGGTGATGGTGGCCGTGGTGGCAACATCATTTTAAAAGTTGATGAAGGACTAAGTACCTTGATGGACTTTCGCTACAAACACATTTTTAAAGCGGCAGATGGCGGCAAGGGAATGCATAAGAGTATGACTGGTCGTGGCGCTAAGGATACCTATATTAGTGTGCCACCGGGTACAACAGTCCGCTCAGTGGATACCAACCAACTTTTAGGTGATTTAACTGAAGAGGGCCAAGAATTAGTGATTGCTCGCGGTGGTCGTGGTGGACACGGTAATGTACATTTTGCAACTGCAAAGAATCCGGCGCCAGAAATTGCTGAAAATGGTGAGCCAGGTGAAGAGACCCACATTAATCTCGAATTAAAATTATTAGCAGATGTTGGTCTAATTGGTTTTCCTTCTGTTGGAAAATCGACTTTACTGTCGGTTATTACAAGTGCAAAACCTAAAATTGGTAACTATCATTTTACAACGTTAGTGCCGAATTTAGGTATGGTTAGCTTAGCAGATGGTCGTAGTTTCGCCGTTGCGGACATGCCTGGTTTAATTGAAGGCGCTGCAAATGGGGTTGGCTTAGGGATTGAGTTTTTACGCCACATTGAACGTACTCGAGTATTGTTACATTTAGTCGATATGAGTGGTGTTGATGAGCAAAATCCGTTAACCGATTATCAGAAATTAAATCATGAATTAGTTAAATATGACCCGAATTTGCTTAAACGACCTCAAATTATTGTAGCTACTAAAATGGATATGCCAGCTAGTCAGTCTAATTTAACGTCGTTTAAAAAGCAACTTGATCAAGCAGGCGTTCAAGCACCAGTCTATCCAATTGCCGCGATTAATCATCAAGGGGTTAAAGCATTATTAAACCAAACAGCTGATTTGTTGGCTAAGACACCTGCTTTTCCAATTACGGATGCAACAGATGCTGATGTGGAGCAGGTTTATGATTACCAGCAAGAAAAGACACCGTTTAAAGTTACGCGTGATTCTGAAGGTGTTTTTGTCATCAGTGGGGAAAAAGTTGAACGGCTCTACCAAATGGCTAACTTAGATCATGATGAGAGTGTTATGCGTTTTGCTCGGCAGCTACGTGGTTTAGGAATCGATGATGCTTTGCGTGCTAAAGGTGCCAAAAATGGTGATTTAGTACGGCTTGATGATTTTACTTTTGAATTTCTCGATTAAATGAGGGTCAAAAATGGGTGTGGCAAATATTGCAACATAAAAAAAGATTAGCCAACAGTCGTTACATTACGGGAATCAACGGATTGCGGACGCTTGCTGTTGGTGGCGTTATTTTGTATCACCTCATCCCGTTTCGGGTTCCTGGTGGTTTCTTAGGTGTGGTGATCTTTTTAGTTTTAACGGGTTATTTGTTGACAGATTTATTGGTCCAAGAATGGCAGCAAAATGGGAAGGTTAATTTGTTAGGGTTTTATCGCCGGCGGATTAAGCGACTTTACCCTGCGTTAGTTACCATGCTGTTTGCGACTGCAGCTTATATGACTTTGTTTCAGCGTCAGTTATTGGCGCAGTTACGGGGAATTTTGTGGAGTAATTTGCTTTATGTTTATAATTGGTGGCAAATTTTTCACGGACAGTCTTATTTTGACCGATTTGCTAACAACGAATCACCGTTCACTCACCTTTGGACGTTGTCAATCGAGGGCCAGTTATATTTAATTTGGCCAGTTCTAATTGTCAGTTTAATTTTGTTGTTTAAACGGCGCCGGCGCATTGCCCAAGCATTATTTGGATTGGGCTTACTTTCGGTTTTATTGATGGCTTGGTTGTATGTTCCCGGGCATGATCCCAGCCGTGTGTACTATGGCACTGATACTCGCTTATTTGCGGTGTTATTTGGCGCAGCTTTGGCATTTATTTGGCCCAGTACTAAATTACGGCAAAAAATTGACCGCCCCCAGCGTTGGTTGCTAAATAGCATTGGTGTTCTCACTTTTGTTGCGATTTTGGGCTTGTATTTAGTAACCGATCCACAAGGCCGCTTTGTTTATCGCGGTGGGATGGGGTTGTTTACAGGATTAGTGGTTTTGTTAACAGCAACCGTTGTTCATCCTGGTGCCCAGTGGCTAACTAATCCAATTTTTAGGTAGCGTCAAGAATCTTGTGTAAATGAAATGCCTTCGTACATATAATATGTA
>NZ_AYYI01000073.1 GCF_001436505.1 Loigolactobacillus rennini DSM 20253
AGTGTTTTTCTAGACGGTGAATCGTCCGAAATGGCAGCACATCAATCAACTGATGGATTTTAGCGTCCATGAATTCAAAGCTCATGGCAGCGGTAGCTGTTTTAGTGCTTTTGATTTCGTCCATTAGAATAACTGCTGGCAGCCAGTGTAAGTTCGGTTTAAAATCACGTTCAGCACGTAGTAATTGGCGGCCAACAAAAGTGTC
>NZ_AYYI01000074.1 GCF_001436505.1 Loigolactobacillus rennini DSM 20253
CAAAGTGATTAGAACTTTTATAATTAATTCACCAACAACAGTTGACGAAGAGCCCATTTTTGGTGTCTGATTGAAAATGTATTTAAAAACGAGATTGATTTATTTACCGTTTTAAATTACACGTTTACCAGTAAAATTTGGCGTGATTATAAGAAATCTATTTTATTAAAAAAAGCAGCTAGCTTCGACTACACGATTATATTCAAGATGTGGTAACAACTCTCATTTCGAAGAATTACGGTGTGACTAAACCATTAGAATGGCTAAGAAAATTGAGAAGATTATTATCAAAGCTTAACAGTTGGTCTGCTGGTATGCGCTTTTGGGTAATATCTGTAACCAAAAGAAGGCTACAACAAAATATCACTTTTGTTGTAGCCTCTAATTATCAAAAATTTGTTTTGAAATTTACTTCACGTCTTTAGGCGTTCCGTACATTTTAGGTGTTACAGGTTTTAATTTTGGTTCTTTGCCTTCGACTTTTGGTTTCGTATGATAATGATAGTCACCTTCACCATCTAAGGCTTTACCGGAAGCCCAACGACCATCTTTACTGGCTTCACCTTCAGAAAAGTTGTAAAAATCATAGGCGATGTCACGCCGTTCTTTGTCCCGTGGGAAAGTACTAGGAACCAAGATCGTGCCCTCCTGATCTTCTAGCTCTTTAATGGCGGCTGCCCACTGGTTTTGATGGTAGCTATCCCGGGCAATTAAAACTGACAGGAGATCCTTCACACCTTGATCATCAATCATTTCGTAAATGCGGGTCACTTGCAGGCGGCCTTGTGATTCTGCGTTTAAATTAGCTCGAAAGTCGGCTAATAAATTACCACTAGCAATGATATAAGCGCCACTCCAAGGATTACCAACACTGTCGGCTGGACGAGGACCTAAACCAGCCACAATGGCGTGCTGAGGATTCATCCCGGCAATCATTGCACCTACAACGGGATCCTTTTCAAGTGCGGTTTGTTGCTTTTCAACAGGTGCATCTTCCAACAGGCGAGCCACCATGGTCGCTAACATTTCAACGTGGCCGATTTCTTCAGTCGCAATGTCCATAATCATATCTTTGTATTTTTCGTCTGCCCGGCAACTCCAACCTTGAAAAAGGTACTGCATGGCGACACTCATTTCACCGTATTGGCCACCGATTAGCTCTTGTAAATATTTGGCAACTAAGGGGTCGCTGCGGTCAGGTTGCGCTTCAAACTGTAGTGGTTTTTTGTGAATAAACATGCGTTTTCCTCGCTTTCGTGGCTCGATTAGTTGTTTGCATTAAATTGTGGCTAATTAAAATCAAATTAGGTGAGTCGCCACCTCCTATCCGTTTTGGGGGTAGTTTGAATTTACGGGAATGGCTTATGAAATGCAATAATTATGCATCGTGAGTCTGCATATTGCCAATTAACCGTAAAAGCGAGTGTGTAAAAATGGTTATTTCACGTTGTATATTTTGTAATCCAAAAAGAGCTGCAGCAAAAGTATTACTTTTGTCACAGCTCTTTTGTATAAGACCTTTATTTTTTTGGTTTGGGTTCTTTAGGTGCTCCGATTTGATAATCACTGTCTTGCATTGCTTCAACTTCGCCTAAGCGGTAACCGTTACCTACTTGTGAGAAGAAGTCGTGGTTAGCAGTCGAAGTAGAGATACCGTTCATTACAATTGGGTTAACATCACTTTCAGTATCAGGAAAAAGTGGGTTTTGACCTAAATTCATTAAGGCTTTGTTAGCATTATAGCGGACAAAGGTGAGGACTTCTTCAGTCCAGCCAACTTGATCGTATAATAAATGTGTGTATTTTTCTTCATTAGCGTATAACTTATAAAGAAAGTCAAATAACCAATCCTGCATTTTTTGTTGTTCATTTTGGCTAAGTTGATTATAGCCCAATTGGAATTTATAACCAATGTAAGTGCCGTGAACGGATTCGTCTCGTAAAATGAGCTTAATGATTTCGGCGACATTAGCCAGTTTATTATTTCCGAGATAATAAAGCGGTGTGTAAAAACCAGAATAAAATAAGCAAGTTTCTAGAAAAACGTTGGCTACTTTTTGTTTTAATGGATCTGAAAAATCATGGTAGATATCGTTGATCCAGCGCGTCTTATTTTGCAAATATTCTTCTGTATCACTCCAATTGAAAATTTCAGTAATTTCTGCATCTGTGTTTAAAGTTGAAAAAATGGTGGAGTAACTTTTGGCATGGACAGATTCCATAAATTGAATGTTATTTAAGACGGCTGTTTCGTGTTGTGTCCGCACGTCATGTCGCAAAGCTGCTAGACCATCTTGCGATTGGAGGGTGTCCAGTAATGTTAAGCCACCAAAAACATGGCCTACTAGCCACTGGTGGGTATCATCTAACGTCCGCCAGTCGTCTAAATCATTTGATACCGGAATCCGCGTGTCCAGCCAAAATTGTTCTGTTAGTTTTTCCCAAGTTGCTTTGTCAATTGCGTCAGACACTTCATTCCAATTAATTGCTTGATAACCTTTTTCTGCCATGGTGCCATTCCTTTCTGTACCTTAAAAATTAGTGACCTAAATAACGCAGCTTTCACATGCATTAGCGCCAATTTCATTTTCATCATCGGTGTAAGTCCGAATGTAGTAGATGGACTTGATGCCTTTGTTATAAGCGTAGTTCCGCAAAATGTTAAGGTCACGGGTCGTCATTTTGTTAGTGTCGCCTTTTTTCCATTCGTATAACCCTTCAGGAATCGTTGAGCGCATAAATAACGTCATACTCATTCCTTGATCTACATGTTGTTGGGCAGTGGCGTAGATATCAATGACGTGGCGCATGTCCATGTCATATGCAGATGTGTAGTAGGGCAGGGTTTCGTTGGATAAATAAGGCGCTGGATAATAAATGGTTCCAATTTTCTTTTCTTGGCGATCTTCAATTTTATTAATAATCGGCTGTAAACTAGCTGAAGTATCATTAATGTACGAAATTGAGCCATTAGGCGCAACGGCTAAACGGTTTTGGTGGTAGAGGCCATCTTGCATGACCGCTTCTTTTAATGCTTGCCAATCCTTTTGCGTCGGGATGAAAATGTTTTTAAACAATTCCTTTACCTTTGCCGTTTTTGGTTGCCAAGTTTGTTGGACATATTTATCAAAGTAACTACCGTTGGCATAATCACTCTTTTCAAAATTAGCAAAAGTTTGGTGCCGTTCGCGGGCAATCTCATTTGATGCTTTTAATGTCCAGTAGTTTAGTAGCATAAAGTAAATGTTAGTAAAATCTAAACTGACCTGATCGCCATACATAATGTGTTCCTTAGCAAAGTAGCTGTGTAGTCCCATGGCGCCTAAGCCAATGGTGTGTGCTTGGTGGTTGCCGTGTTGGACAGATGGCACAACATCGATGTTAGAATGATCGGTTACGAAAGTTAACGCCCGAACCATAGTTTCAATGGAATGACCAAAATTAGGTGAATGCATCAAATTTGGAATATTGGTTGAACCTAGATTACAACTGATGTCAGTACCGAGTTTTTGGTAATGTTGTTCGTCATCAATAATGGATGGCTGTTGTACTTGTAAAACTTCAGAACATAAGTTACTCATGATGATTTTACCAGCGATTGGGTTAGCCCGGTTTGCCGTGTCAATGTTGACAATGTAGGGGTAGCCAGATTCTTGCTGTAATTTACTGATTTCATTTTCAAGGTTGCGCGCCTTAATTTTTTTGTGCCGAATTTTCGGATTGGCAACCATGTTATCGTATTCTTTTGTAATATCAACGTAAGAAAATGGTTTACCATAGGTACGTTCAACGTCATAAGGACTAAATAGGTACATGTCGGCGTTTTGCCGGGCAAGTTGGTAAAATTTGTCAGGCACAATGACACCCAAGGATAAAGTTTTAAGGCGGTATTTTTCATCAGCGTTTTCTTTTTTAGCCCCTAAAAAGGAAATAATATCAGGGTGAAAGACGTTGAGATAAACCACACCGGCACCTTGTCGTTGTCCTAGTTGGTTGGAATAACTAAAGGAATCTTCTAATAATTTCATTACAGGTAAGACACCAGAGGCGGCACCTTCTACATGCTTAATCGGGTCGCCTGCACCACGTAAATTGGATAAGGTGATACCAACGCCACCACCGATGCGTGATAACTGAAGGGCAGAATTGATGGTGCGGCCGATTGAGTTCATGTCATCGGTTGCTTGCAGTAAAAAGCAAGAAACTAATTCACCACGCCGGGCGCGGCCAGCATTTAAAAAGCTTGGCGTTGCCGGTTGATAACGCTGGTGGATCATTTCAGCGGCAATGTCGCGGGCAACTTGTTGATTGCCATCGGCAAAATAAAGGGCATTAAATAAGACCCGTTCAGTAAAGTTTTCTAAATAATAGGCGTTATCGTTAGTCTTTAGGGCGTATTGTGCATAGAATTTGTAAGCCGCCATAAAAGATTTAAAATGAAATTTAGCGTCTAATAGTTCCTGATGTAAGGACTCGATAAAGTTGAAGGAATACTTTTCTAAAAATCCTTTTTCTAAATAGTTATGCGTAACCAAAAAATCCAGTTTAGTTTTAAAATCTGGGAATTTTTTTGTGTTAGGTTGAACATTTTCTTTTAGAAAAGCGGCTAATGCTTCTTTATCTTTGTTGAGCGGAATTTGCCCATCTACGGGAATATTGATTTCATTATTCAGCGCATAATAAGTAACATCTTGTGTATCAATTGTTTTTAAAGACAAATAAATCCCCACTTTCTATGTGTAGCCATTATGGCTTGCAAAAATAAAAAAGACTAGAATAAATTAGATTCATTCCAGTCTCATGCTTGACCTTAAGCGACGCCAACTCGAATTATAAAGTTGCTTAACTGGCTGATTGACGTAACTGGTCTGGACGAAAGCCAAAGAAGCTTGTATCAGCTGTTTCAACTACTGGTGTTGCTTGATACCCTTTAGCTTTTAGATAATCAATGTATTCTGGTTCTTGATCAATATTGTGTTCGACATAAGGAATGCCGTGTTCTTTTAAAAAACGTTCTGTCATCCGACATTGGATACAACCGTTTTTAGTATAAATCGTTAAATTCTTCATTGTGATCAACCCTTTTATTAAACTCACTACTGAAGCATCAGCAGTGTTTCATTTCGACTTTATGTACATAGTATAATGGCTAGCTTACAAAAAATCAACGAAAAAACACCACATTTTGTGTTTGTAACATTTATAAAACACAAAATGTGGTGTGCGATTGTTTGGCCAAAACTTTCTGTTAAAATAAGTCTAACACAAAAAAAGACCTGTAGGAAAATTTATTTAGCACGGTTTTAATTTAGTCATGTAAACTTAACTAGTGACAATGAAAAGAGGAATTCTAAGTTGACAAATTATTATTACTCCAAGGCACCAGATGTTCATCATCAGGAATATGCTTGGTCGTTTGAACTACGCGGACAATCCCTAAATTTTGTGACAGATAACGGTGTTTTTTCCAAGCATACCGTTGATTTTGGTACTAGAACTTTGTTGGCCACGTTTTCGTTTGCAAATTTACCAACGGGGGACATCCTAGATGTTGGGGCTGGTTATGGGCCAATTGGGCTAACTTTAGCTAAAGAACAGCCGCAGCGGCACGTGGATTTAACAGATGTTAATGAGCTAGCTTTAAAATTAGCTAAACAAAACGCAGCCCGCAATCATATTACTAATGTGACCATTTTTTCATCTGATCAATATTCAGCAGTAACTAAAAAATATGCTGCAATTGTGACGAATCCACCCATTCGTGCCGGTAAAAAAGTTGTGTTTGGTATTTTGGCTGGTGCACATGCCCATTTATTGCCTCAAGGGACTTTAACTGTTGTCATTCAAAAAAAGCAAGGTGCACCATCAGCGAAACGTGAAATGCAGCGGGTCTTTGGCAATGTGCAAGTATTGGCTAAGAATAAGGGCTATTTTATTTTGCAAAGCGTTCGGGCGTAATGACTGCGTTTGGGGCTAGGATTGTGGTAAACTTAAATCAGTGATTCAAGTACTTGTAACGTGTTGAAATTATGAGGAGGCGCTCTAATGAAAACAGGACAAAAATTTTTACTTGGGGTTGGTGTGACGGCTATTGTTGCAGCGACCGGTGCGTATTTAGCCGCTGATGCGTTAGTTGATAAGCTACAGCGCTATCGGAACCGCTCACGGGTTAAAGCTTACGTTAAAGATAATTTAAACGGTAATCAACGGTTGCTGGATTTTGTTGATCGGTTAACTGATGATGACATTGACCATTTATTAGAAGTAGCGCATAAATTTGGTGATGTTCGGGAGCGTGTTGGCCGTTATTCTGGCCCTGTTAAAGACACAGCTAATGAATTGCGTGATTTATTGACTGAGTATGCAGCAAAGGTACGTCGTCATTAATTTTGAAACTCAAAGTAAAGTTGCAGCCCAATAATATGCGGTTGCAGCTTTTTAATTAGTGGGTTAAAACAAGATAGTTTAATTTGGGGTGAGGAGGAGCTTATGCGACAGCTTAAATTTCAATCAGATCAAGTACCTGTTTTAGGCATCGGTACTTGGCACATGGGAGATCAGCCAGCTAAACAAGCGGCCGAGATCAAAGCAATTCAATACGGTATTAATCATGGGCTGAAGGTGATTGATACCGCGGAAATGTATGGTGCTGGGCGTTCCGAAACTTTGGTTGGGAAGGCGATTGCCCCTTATGCCAGACAATCATTGTTTCTTATTTCGAAGTTTTATCCTCAAAATGCGACTAAAAGCCGGATGCGACAAAGCTTAACAGCCAGTTTGAAGCGCTTGGGAACAGATTATCTAGATTTATATTTGTTACATTGGCGTGGCCGTGTACCGCTAGCAGAAACTGTTGCAGGCTTAGTTGCGTTGCAGCAAGCTGGTAAAATCCGGCATTGGGGTGTTTCTAACTTTGATCAGCCAGATTTATTAGAATTACAACAAATCACTAATGGTGATCAAGTGGCAGCAAATGAGGATTTGTATAATTTAGGAGCACGCGGTATAGAATACGACGTGTTGCCATGGCAGCAGCGACAACAATTGCCTTTTATTGCTTATTCGCCAGTTGCTCAAGGAGATCAGCGCGGGCAATTAGTCGGCAATTCGGTCGTGAAACAAATTGCGCAGGAGCAAAATGCCACGCCGTACCAAATTCTATTGGCATGGACATTACGGCACCCTGGTGTATTGGCAATTCCACAAACTAGTCAATGGCAACATATGCAGGCTAACATTGCGGCTGCAAACTTACGATTAACTGATAAACAGTTGGCTGCAATCGATCGTGAATTTCCAGCTCCAACCACCAAACGGCCTTTAGAAATCATTTAATTTTTCTGCCAAAAAATATGCTAGACTAGAAGAACAAGTGATTAGGTATTGTTCATCAGTGATGGAGGACTTTTAATGGAAAACTTCACGGTGGCAGAAAAGGTCCATTATATGCAAGAAGCTTTATTTGAGGCACGGACAGCTGCTGAAATTGGTGAAGTACCAATTGGTGCAGTTGTGGTGTGGCACCGGCAGATTATCGGTCGCGGTCATAATTTACGGGAACACACACAAGATGCCACTATGCACGCAGAAATTATTGCTATTCAAGAGGCCTGTTTGTTTCGAAAAAGCTGGCGCTTAGAAGAAGCAGCATTATTTGTAACGCTTGAACCTTGTGCAATGTGCAGTGGTGCAATCATTAATGCGCGTTTAGCTGCTGTTTTTTATGGGGCGCCTGACCCTAAAGCTGGGACAGTTGGGACGTTTATGAATTTATTGACGGATCAGCGATTTAATCATCAAGCTCAGGTGGAAAGTGGTTTGTTGGCAACAGAATCTCGTCACCAACTCAAACAATTTTTTAAAGCAATTCGTGAACAACGTAAAGCAACTAAAGCAAAAAGAAAAAAATTAACAGAAGATGGCGCAAAGGGCTAGCTTTTTCAGAATAAATCTAATATAATAAGTAGTGCCGTAAGGCCTTAAGGCAATGGTGCGCTTATGAATCGTGTCAGGTTCGGAAGAAAGCAGCACTAAGTAGGATGCGTCATGTGCCTTTTGTTATTTTGAATTTGAGACAGCTCTTAGTTGACCGTAAACTAAGAGCTTTTATTTTGACATGATTGCTTTTTACGATAGAAAGGAAGCATTGGTTTGGCCTATCAAGCACTATATCGAGTTTGGCGCCCACAGCGTTTCGCAGATATTGTGGGTCAAGAAACCATTACACAAACTTTGCGTAATGCCCTTGATGCACATCAGACTAGCCACGCTTATTTATTTACCGGTCCCCGGGGAACTGGTAAAACGTCGGCGGCTAAAATATTAGCAAAAGCGATTAATTGTCCTAATTTAAAAGCTGGCGAGCCTTGTAATCATTGTGAGTCTTGCCGTGCCATTACGGCAGGTACTTTAAATGATGTGATTGAAATTGATGCGGCGTCAAATAATGGGGTAGATGAAATCCGGGATATCCGGGATAAAGCAAAATACGCACCAACCAGTGCACCTTACAAAGTTTACATTATTGATGAAGTGCATATGCTGTCGACTGGTGCGTTTAATGCATTATTAAAGACACTTGAAGAGCCACCGAGCCACGTCGTTTTTATTTTAGCGACTACTGAACCGCATAAAGTTCCGTTAACCATTATTTCACGAACACAACGATTCGATTTCCAGCGCATTTCAGCCCAAGCAATCTATTCTCGGATGGCTGATATTTTAAAGCAAAAAGAAATGACGTTTGAAGAACCGGCGTTAAAGGCGATCGCTAAAGCTGCCGAAGGTGGGATGCGGGATGCCTTAAGTATTTTAGATCAAGTGTTGTCATTTAGCGATAATCATGTGACGTTAAAAAATGCTTTGCAAGTCACGGGTAGCACGACACAACAGCTATTGGGTGATTATATGCAAGCTGTGCATACGCAAACGACTACAAAAGCTTTAAAATTACTACAGCAAGTATTGGCTGCTGGCAAAGATATGGGGCGTTTCATTGAAGACTTGATTGAATACAGTCGGGATCTATTGCTTTATCAACAAGCACCGCAAATGGTTGAGCAAATTGAATTAGGAACAGTAGATGGGCAATTTAAACAGTTAAGTCAAGATTTTACGGCACCGGCGTTGTACTGGATGATTGACATATTAAGTGATAGTCAAAAACAACTAAGGTTTACCAACCATCCCGATATTTATTTGGAAGTAGCAACTGTCAAATTATGTCAGCCACAAAAACAACAGTCAGCAGCTGTTCCTAATGTTACAAAGCAATTAACACAACTAAAAGAAGAAATCACTCAGTTAAAGCAGCAACTTTCTCAACTACAAACTCAAGGCATTAAACAACCAATTAAAGCCACGGCTAAGCCAAAAACACGGCGCAAGGAAACACAGCACGCAAACGTCGCAGCTATTTTTCCAGTATTAGACCAGGCTACAAAAGCAAGTTTAGACCAGCTAAAATCTGTTTGGACTGAATTATTACAACAGCTTCCGCCCCAGCAAAGGGCACTGATGCATGCTTCTAAGCCTGTGGCAGCTAGTCCTGAAGGGGTTGTCGTGTCATTTGATAGTGACTTTTTGCTAGGAAGAGCAAGCAGCAATCAAGCCATGGTAGATGCATTGGAAAATGGCTTGGATCGGTTGATTGGAACTGCCCCCAAAATTATTTTTGTTCCACAGGAAGAATGGCCGCAGGTCCGGCAATCTTACATTGAGCAACATCGGCGTGGCACACAAAAAACAACAGAAGCAAAGACTAAGTCAAAAACAGCGCCAGTCATTAGCCAAGCAAAATCATTATTTGGTAGTGATTACGTTGAAGTAAAAGACGATTAGTAAATCTTTAAGAAATTTGAAAGGATTGATGTTTAATGATGCGCGGTGGAAATATGCAAGGTATGATGAAACAAATGAAGAAAATGCAAAAGGAAATGACACAAGCACAAAAGGCATTAAATGAACAAGAATTTACTGGCACGGCTAGCGATGATGCAGTCGTCGTTAAATTTAGCGGTGACAAGCAAATGCGTGATATTGTCATTAAGCCTGAAGCGATTGATCCTGATGATCCAGATATGCTACAAGATCTGATTATTATGGCGGTCAATGCAGCATTAAAAAACGTTGATCAAGAAACAGAACGAAAAATGGGTAAATATACTCGTGGAATTCCGGGAATGTAGCCTTTCTAAGCTGATGTGTTTTCACTTATTACCACAGAAAGGAACTTTGCCATGCAATACCCTGAACCAATTGCAAAATTAATTGAAAGTTACATGAAACTGCCAGGGATTGGTAATAAAACAGCGACGCGACTGGCTTTTTATACGATTGATATGCAGCAGGATGATGTGACAGATTTTGCGAAAGCATTGGTGGCTGCTCAGCGTGATTTACACTATTGCAGTATTTGTGGCAATATCACTGAAGAGGACCCTTGTTTAATTTGTCGAGACAAACAGCGAGATCAAAGCACTGTTTTGGTGGTTGAAACGCCTAAAGACATTATGACTTTAGAGCGGATGCATGAATATCATGGGTTATACCATGTTTTACACGGCGTTTTATCCCCAATTGAGGGGAAGGGTCCCAAAGATATCAACATTGCTAGTTTATTAAAACGGCTGCAAAATGATGCCATAAAAGAAGTGATCATTGCAACAAATGCAACACCAGAAGGTGAAGCAACAGCCACTTATTTGTCAAGATTGATTAAGCCAGCTGGAATTAAGGTCACAAGGTTAGCACATGGCCTATCGGTTGGCAGTGACATTGAGTATGCTGATGAAATGACCTTGATGAAAGCTGTTGAAGGCCGACAAGAAATGTAATTAAGGAATCTTGAGCACCATCTTTAAAGTAGTGGCGGAAAGAGGTATTTGGATGTTTAAGCGTAAGCAAGATCAACGTTCTGAACTACAAAAAATCTATGACGAAAAGCTACTCAGCGCAATCTATGAGGCGATGACGGAATGGAATCGCGCAAAAGAAACGGTGACTTCAATTGATGATGCTGATGAAGAATTAATTGCGTTAACGCAATTAGCGCGAGCAAGATATTTGTTTTTATACCACGAGGCACGGATTCGTGGTACTAAAGGTGACCGCTTAATGCCAGGAGCGGCTCGTGTTGAACACGACTTTTTAGGTTAAAGTGACTGAACAGGCTAGAACTAACAAGTTAGTTTTAGTCTTTTTGTTTAGTTAAGCTATCTGGTTGATTCAAATTCAGATTAGACAGGTTTGCGAACTTAAAGTAGAATAAAAGTAACTTTAATGATAGAATTCAGAAATGTTATAGAATCGAGGAATCGACTTGGCAGGTTTATTCATCACATTTGAAGGGCCTGATGGTGCTGGTAAGACTAGTGTCTTAGCACAATTACTCCCTTTGTTGAAGCAACAGGCACAAAAACAAATTATTGAAACACGAGAACCTGGTGGAAATCCAATATCGGAAGCCATTCGGCGAATTATTCTTGACCCTAAAAATACTGCGATGGATAAGCGGACCGAAGCTTTATTATATGCAGCAGCACGCCGGCAACATATTGTTGAAAAAATTCGTCCAGTGTTAGCAGCGGATAAAATTGTACTTTGTGATCGCTTTGTTGATAGTTCACTGGCTTATCAAGGTTCAGGGCGACAAATTGGCATTTCTGCAGTAGCGAAAATGAATGAATTTGCAACTGAACAATTAACGCCAGATCTCACATTATACTTAGATGTACCATCTAAATTAGGTTTAACTCGAATTGCTGCTCATCGGCAGGAACAAAATGATCGGCTAGATCAAGAAGCACTTTCTTTTCACCAAAAAGTTCGTCAAGCGTATTTGGATTTAGCGAAATCGCATCCTGACCGTATTAAAATAATTGATGCAACACAAGCATTAACGACAGTGATTGCTGATTGTCAACAAATGATTATAAGAACTTATCCGGCTTGGTTTAAATAAAGTAAACGGCAGCTAAACAGTTTTGAGGAGTGACGAAAGATGAAAATGATCTTTGCAATTGTACAAGATAAAGATAGTAGTCGGTTGAGTGCTAAATTTGTTGATAATAACATTCAAGCAACTAAACTATCGACTACTGGGGGCTTTTTAAAATCTGGCAATACAACTTTTATTATTGGGATAGCTGATGAACGGGTGAATGAAGTTTTAGAAATTATTAAAGCAACTTCACATAAACGGGAACAATTCATGACACCACCAGTTAGCCTAGATAATACGGTTGGTGGCGAAAGTACTTATCCGATAGAGGTTCAAGTGGGTGGCGCAACTGTGTTTGTACTACCTGTTGAGCAATTCCACCGTTTCTAGGTGATGAGTTTGAAAATTGAAACATTACAGCCAAAATTAATTAAATTATTTCAGAGTGTCATTGAGCGCAAACAGTTAAGCCAAGGCTATTTATTCAGTGGTCCAGCCGGTACTGGTAAAGGGGAATTAGCAACTTGGATTGCATTGCGATTATTTTGTCAACATGTGAAAAATGGCGTGCCAGATGGTACTTGCCGTGAATGTCAGCGAATTTTAAGTGGCAATCATCCAGATGTGGTTAAGATTGCACCAGAAGGTAATAGTTTAAAAATTGATCAAATTCGCTACCTTAAGCAAGAGCTAACTAAAAGCGGAATGGAAACTAACCAACGTGTTTTTATCATCCAGGATGCTGATAAAATGACGGTAGGCGCGGCAAATGGTTTATTAAAATTCTTAGAAGAGCCAGCACCGCAAACCTATTTGATTTTAACCACAACAGCCAAGGGACAACTTTTACCGACGATTATTTCTCGGTTGCAGATTGTTGAGTTTTCCCAGTTGCCACGGCCCCAATTAATTGAGCAGTTAAAGGCGGCTGGCATTAAACCAGCCACGGCAGCTTTATTAGCTCACATGACCAATAGTTTGACGGCTGCCAAGGAATGGCAAGCTAGCAATTGGTTTGTTCCGTTACAGGAAAAGGTGTGGCAATGGTTCAACCACATTCAAAACCAAAATGCGTTAGCTTTTATTGATGTACAGACACAGTTGTCACCGCTAGCTAAAGAGCGACATGTGCAAGAAAAAGTACTCAGTTTAGTTTTGTTGTTATTACAAGATGTGTTAGCGGTTCAGTTTGGGCAAACGGAAGATTTAAGCTTTCCTGAAGCACGATCACAATTATCAACTTGGGCGGAACAAATAACGACGCCACAGCTGATGAATCAATTGCAACAAGCTTTGGCCGCTCAAAAATATTTAAATGCAAATGTCAGTTTTCAAAATACTTTGGAGCAGTTAACTTTACATCTTTTGGCTAAATCAAACGATTAGAAAGTTAAATTTGGGTTGGGTTGTTTGAAAGGTTGGCGATCAAATGAAAGTGATGCAGTTAAACTTTCACAAAACGGGACAAACACATTGGACAACACTTCAGTTAAAAGTACAACCAGGTAAGCAAGTTGTGGTTCAATATAATCATTGTCATGATATTGCACAGGTATTAAAAATTTGCCAGTTAGCACCAGAAACTGTTGCATTAGATGATATTTTAGTGGAAAGAACAGTAGAAACCACTGATTTGGCACGTGCTACACGTAATCATGCAGCGGCTATTGAAGCATTGTACCTAGCACGTCAAAAAGTGCGGGAACACCACTTAAAAATGAAGTTGACTAGTGCACATTATACTTTAGACAAGCATAAATTGATTTTTTATTTTACAGCGGCAGGACGAATTGATTTTCGCCAATTAGTTCGTGACCTTGCAAGTATTTTTAAAACTAGAATTGAATTACGGCAAATCGGTGTACGGGATGAAGCAAAACTTTTAGGTGGTATTGGTCCTTGTGGCCGACGTTTGTGTTGTACAACTTTTTTAGGTGAATTTGTCCCTGTGTCGATTAAGATGGCAAAAAATCAAAAATTGTCCCTTAATCCAACTAAAATCTCTGGTTTATGTGGTCGTTTAATGTGTTGCTTACAGTTTGAAGATGAAACTTATGAAGCAGCTAAAGCGGCTTTGCCCGATTATGGGGCTCGTGTGTTAACTGTAGATGGTCCTGGAAAAGTTGTAGGAATGAATTTATTAGCACACGTCTTACACATACGACTTGATGGGCGTGAAGTAGCAGTAGATTATGATTTGGCAGAGATCAAACAGCAGACTAAGAAGGGTGAAAAAATTGGAGAAACAAAAGCTGTACGATAGTTTCGTCCAACTAGAAGCTGATGCCAAGCGTATGTTGGCGCGAATTGATGAGATGCAAACGGATCTGATGCAAGTTTTAGAGCGAGATGCCGAATTAGAAATTGAAAACCAGCATTTACGGGAGCGATTGCAAGAGATTCAAGCGGCAGCGGATAAAAAAAGTGAACGTCCTAAAACAGCTGCAGCCCCACGTCTATCGAAATCACGTGCTAATTTAAAAAAGCTTTACAAAGCCGGTTTTCATGTCTGTAATCAAATGTACGGTTCTCGATTAGATGATGATGAACCATGTGCTTTCTGTCTAGATGTGATTTATGGGGAACGGCGCTAAAATAGTTGAATGTGAATTGAAAAGGAAGATTTTATGCAAACACAACGTAGTTTTGCAAAGCAAACGACGGGAACACTCTATTTGGTGCCTACGCCCATTGGCAACTTAGATGATATGACTTTTCGTAGCATTAAAGTACTTCAGCAAGTTGATTTAATCGCAGCAGAGGACACTAGAAATACGCAACGGCTTTTAAAACATTTTCAGATTACGACTCGCCAAATCAGCTTTCATGAACATAATACACAAGCACGGTTACCACAATTAATTGCGACTTTAAATGCTGGACAATCGCTGGCACAGGTTAGTGATGCTGGTATGCCGTCGATTAGTGATCCAGGCAAGGAATTGGTGATTGCTGCCATTAAGCATGGTATTCCAGTAGTACCGTTACCTGGTGCTAACGCTGGTTTGACCGCTTTAATTGCTTCTGGCTTAGCACCACAGCCGTTTTATTTCTATGGCTTTTTACCGCGTAAAACGCAGCAACAAGTTGCGGCGTTGGCACCGCTAAAAAACCGAACAGAAACGCTTATTTTTTATGAAGCGCCACACCGTTTGTTAAAAACATTAGCTAGTCTTAGTCTCGCTTTTGGTGAAGATAGACAAATTGTGCTTGCCCGAGAACTCACAAAAAAATATGAATCATTTTTACGCGGCACGTTGGCAGAGGCTAAAGCATGGTTTGATCAGCATCAGCCGCGGGGTGAATTTGTTTTATTAATTGCAGGCAACCCCTACCCACAAACGCGTGCCGATGCTTATCAACATTTAAACCTGCATGATTATGTGGCACAATTAGTGACAGAAGGTCATCCAGCTAAAACTGCCATTAAGATGGTAGCAAAACAACGGCAAGTGGCTAAGCAAGAAGTTTACCGTGCTTACCATCAATTTTAATGTAGCATACCTTAATTAAGGAGGCGTAAAATGGCTACAATTTATCAAGAGGCACATCAGATTGCTTATTACCAAGGAGATACTAAAAAACAAATGACCTTAGCTATGCTAGTAAATGTCGCCATTTTAGTGTCTGAACATCAAAACGAAGAATTAGGTATTACTAATGAGCTTATGCAACAGCATCAAGTCGGTTGGGTAGTAACACAATACCAAATTAACGTTAATCGGATGCCAAAAGTAGACGAAACTGTTACTTTTGCGACAATGGCCACCGGATACAATAAATATTTTTGCTACCGCGATTTTTGGGTAACTGATCAGAAGGGTAATCGTTTAGTAACGATTCATAGTGCGTGGGTCATGATGAGCTATAAAACTCGGCAAATGGTGGCTATTATTCCAGAGATCGTCGCCAAATATAAAGCCCCGTTTATGAAGGGAATTAAACATTTCCCCCGGATTCACCATGTTAATGCTGACATTGCTAAGCGTCCTTATCGAGTACGTTATTATGATATTGATGCGAATCAGCACGTTAATAATGTCCATTATTTTGATTGGATGTTTGATCATTTAGGGATGCCATTTTTAATGGCGCATGATTTAGCAGAAATTAACATTCGTTATGAACATGAATTGACGGTTAACGATCTTGCTCAAAGTCAATTTCAGCAACAAGGATTAATTAGTCGTCATCGGATTAGTACAGGAGAGCGTCAATGTGCAGAAGCAGAAGTAACTTGGAAAAATCGGCACTAAAGTTTAAGTTTTTAGTAATGGTTATGAAGAAAGAAGGGTGTGGGGTTGGTATATTTTTTAAGATGGATTCATGACTTGAGTTAGTTTTTCTCGATAGTTATAATTTCATTATAGAAGATAGGCTTTTAGAATAAATACGTTTTGGAATAGTCTTAATCGGTAGCAAGTTTTAAATATTCTAGACTACTATTAATAATAGTTTAAAGCGTAAGGTAATGGTAAAGATTAATATAGTGATATTTTAGAGTAGGCAGTGGTTTATTAGATTATATATCGTCTAAGAAATCACTGCCTTCATATTACTTTGTTAAGTTTGTTCAACAATTAATTGAACTAGAAGTAATAATATATTTTGAAAGTATCTTATTTAACTTTTTTCCTAGTAGATTACTCACACTTAGTGTTAATAAATGAATAATTAGATTTCATCTAGATCAACATATAAAATATAATATAAATTTACTTATGAATACTCTTAAAAATGTACCATTTACTAAAAAAATAATTAGCAATCACCACAATTACATTGTCAATAATTTTAGTTAGTAGTGGATTGGCGTTTAAAACGGAAATACCGAGCCACATGATGACAATGTCCATTAAGAGCGAGAGGACACGGAAAAAGAAAAATGCGCCCATTTCTTTAAATAAAGCTAGTAAGCCGTGAGTCTTTGAAGAAAAGACCCAGAGCTTATTGGTGACGTAAGCAAATAAAACAGAGGCAATCCAGGCTAAAATATTAGCAAACTGGTAATTCATAATCGGTTGCAAAATCGCAAACGTGATAATGTTAACTAATGTGGTTAGACCGCCGAAAAAAAGATAGGCGATGACAGATTGGTATTTTTTAAATAATGATATCATTGACGTTGGCTCCTTTTTCTAACCTATTTAACTTACCTGTATCTGGTAGTAGTGTCAACCTCGGTAAGTGAAGCTTGATGTTAGTCGTGATTTCAACGATAATTAAGTACAGATTATTAGATAACTATGGAGGATAAAATGGTTAAGACAATTTCACTTGTAGTTCCTTGTTTTAATGAAGAGGAGACATTGCCGTTATTTTACAAAGCTTTGCAGCAGGTTAAGCCAGCATTACGTGGTGCGGTTTTAGAGTACTGGTTTGTTAATGATGGTTCGCGTGACAATACATTGGCTGAATTACGCCAACTACAACAAAAAGATCCGCAACAAGTTCATTATATTTCATTTTCTCGTAATTTTGGTAAAGAAGCCGCGCTTTACGCTGGTTTACAAGCAACTACAGGTGATTATGTCGCAGTGATGGATGCTGACTTGCAGGATCCACCAGAACAACTGACAGAAATGTTAGCAGGGATCGAGGACGAAGGCTATGATGTGGTTGGCACACGACGCGTCAACCGTGAAGGGGAACCTGCTATTCGGTCTTTTTTTTCGAACGCATTTTATTGGTTTATCAATAAAATTTCTTCAACGCCGATTCAAAGTGGTGTTCGGGATTTTCGGCTGATGACGCGCCAAGTAGTCGATGCGATTTTGGCTATGCCTGAATATAATCGTTTTTCTAAAGGAATTTTTAGTTGGGTTGGTTTTAAGACCAAATATTTAAGTTATCAAAATCGGGACCGTGTTGCAGGCAGTACTTCTTGGTCTTTTTGGAAGTTATTTAGTTATTCCCTTGATGGGATTGTTGATTTTTCTGATGCCCCATTAGTGCTGGCCTCCTTTATTGGTATTGCATCGTTTATTGTTGCGCTTTTAGCCATGATATTTATCATTGTTCGTAAAATGATTTTTGGTGATCCCGTCATGGGCTGGGCTTCATTGGCCTCGATTGTTTTGATGATTGGCGGTTTACAACTATTTTGTTTAGGAATCGTGGGTAAATATATTGGTAATATCTACCTTGAAGCAAAGCACCGACCAATTTATATCATTAAAGAAAAGAAGTAATGGCTTAAAATTAACTAATTCTTAAGTTATTTTTTGTTAAACTAGTAATTGTTTGTCATATTTTAAATGGGTTCTGGAGGATCTGGGAATGGATAATTTAACAGCTACAGGAATGTCATTTCATGATTTTTTACGCGCATTACTGCATTATTGGTATGTTTGGGTGTTGACGGCTTTAATCGTTACCATAGGGGCTTTTTTCTGGGGCCAAAAAACGACCGTGCCAACTTATCAAGCATCTAGTACGGTAATGATTTATCATCCTAATAATGATCCTAATCAGCGTCAAGCCGATATCATGGCAATGGCTTCTTATCGTAAATTAATGACTAGTCCGAAAATCCTGGCTCCTGTGCAAAAGCAGTTAACTAAGTTACCAAAATATCAGGGAAATCAAGAAACCTTAGCGGCTGGTATTACAACCCATGTACCCGCAAACACATTAACTTTAAAAATTAAAGCACAAGGGCGTACGCCGTATTTAGCTACACAAACAGTTAATTTATTAGCTAAATCGGTGCAACAACACTTACCAAAATTAGCGCCAAACAGTGGTGAGGTACACATTGTAACCTGGGCTAACCAGCAGCAAGCATCATTAATTAACGGGCAGCGCGTGCCCAAAATAACCATCGGTGGTTTATTATTTGGCCTGTATTTAGGTTTACTAGCAGTATTTGTTTTAGCGGCTTGGCGCTGTTGAGGGGGTAACTGATGTTAACAAAATCAACGTCTCGCGTCATCACTGCCAATGGCTTATATTTAACTGCATTCGGGTTATATTTTATTTATGCTTTTTTTGCAACATCGATGTACAATGATTTTTTGCCAGTTCGCTTTGATTTATTGGTCTTGGCAATTGTGGCACCTTTACTATTAGTTAAAATTATCGTTTTTGATCATTATCGTTTTGGTCAATGGTTATTATTACTCGCAATATTTGCAATCAGTTTATTGAGTGCTCGTACTTCTGGTCGTTATGTATTGATCGCTGTAACTTTATTGATTTTGGGTGCGCGTCAAGTGCCTTTCAATGAAATTGCAAAGACAGCCTTATTTCTTGGTGTGCTAACGTTAGGGTTAATTGTTTTATCGGCGCAGTTTGAGCTGATTCCGAATTTACAATTTATCCGGGACGGTGCCTATCGGAATTCTTTTGGCATTCAATACCCAACAGATTTTGCGGCTCATATTTTTTATTTGCTATTAACTTATGCTGTGGTCAAACAAGGTCATTTTAAATGGTTTGATTACTTAATCAGCTTATTTGCAGCTTGGTTTATCGATGTTTATTGTGATGTTAGACTGGATGTTATTTTAATTATTTTGTTGTTAATCGTCTTATTGATTTATCAGCTCATTTTGAAGGGCGTTAAGCCTGCGATTTGGGTAGGCAAATTAAGTGTGGCTGCTATGTTTGTTTGTACCTTACTCTCTCTTGGTTTAAGCTATTTTTATTCGCCTAAAATTAAATGGTTGGCACAATTGAATCAGTTATTGTCTTCTAGGTTACGCTTAGGGCGATTAGCATTAGACCGTTATCAGCCACAGTTGCTGGGACAAGTCGTACATGTTAATGGTTGGGGTGGCAGTCAAGGAATTAAACAATTTATGAATAATGTGGCGAACAAGGAATATTTCTACATTGATTCGGCGTACCTAAACACTTTGCTAACTTTTGGAATCATTGTGTCGTTAATCTTGTTAATTGCATATACTTGGTTTGCTTGGCGTCAAGTTCAGCAGCAAAATTATTTATTGCCGCTAATTATTGCAGTTACTGCGATTAGTTGTATTGTAGATCAACATTTATTGGACATCTCATATAATATTTTTATCTTAGCGTTACTAGCGGACACTAAAACTTTACAGCAGCCAACTGTTATTTGGAAACGAGGCATTTTATGAAAGTCGTTAAAAACTATCTTTATAACGCCGGTTATCAAATTTTTTTGTTAATCGTACCATTAATTACCACGCCTTACATTGCACGGGTCATCGGACCAAGCGGTGTGGGAATTAACGCGTATACGAATTCGATTATTCAATACTTTGTTTTATTTGGTAGTATTGGCATTAATATGTACGGTAACCGTGAAATTGCTTTTTTCCGTGACAATCCTAAAAAGATGAGTCAAATTTTTTGGGAAATTGAGTTGTTACGTATTTTAGCAATTGTTTTAGCAGAAACGGCTTTTTTTATTTTTCTTAATTGGACTAAGCAATATCATGTTTATTTGTTGATGCAATCGTTGTTAATTACGGCAGCAGCTTTTGATATTTCGTGGTTCTTTATGGGCTTAGAAGACTTTAGAACGACAGTGTTGCGAAATACGATTGTTAAAGTGGCTTCAGTTATTTTGATTTTTACTTTTGTGAAAACAGCGCAAGATTTAGCCGTTTACATCTTAATTATTTCGGGTTCACAATTATTAGGTAATTTATCTTTATGGCCTTTTTTGCGCCGCCATTTGGTGAAAGTTTCTTGGCACGGCTTTGATTTATTACAACATTTGCGCCCAGCGTTAGTGTTATTTATTCCGCAAATTGCTACCCAGATTTATTTAGTGTTGAATAAAACCATGTTAGGGAAAATTACTGGTGTCACTGCGGCGGGTTTTTTCGATAATTCTGACAAAATTATTAAGATGGTACTAGCTGTTGTAACGGCGACCGGTACGGTAATGCTACCACGAGTGGCGCATACTTTTGCTCAAGGCGATAAAGCACAAGTTAATCGCTACTTATACAGTTCGTTTGATTTTGTCACTGCCGCATCTGTTCCAATGTTTTTAGGATTAGCAGCGATCGCACCTAAATTTGCGGTTTGGTTTTTTGGCGCTAAGTTTGCTGCCACTAATACTTTAATTATGCTAGAAGCACCAGCAATTTTAATGATTGCTTGGAGTAATGTCTTAGGGATGCAGTACTTAATGCCAACAAACCGTAACCGAGATTTTACGGTTTCTGTTACAATTGGCGCAATCGTTAATTTAATTTTAAACGTGCCCTTAATTATGTTTTGGGGTGCGGCAGGTGCTTCTGTCTCTACTGTTTTTTCAGAAGCGAGTGTCACGGGTTACCAGCTTTTCGTGGTTCGCCATGATATTAAAATGCGGCAATTATTTGCCGATTTATGGAAATACATACTTGCGGGGCTAGTGATGTTTGTCGTTGTATTATGGTTAAATATCAATCATCCCTTTAATATTATGTGGTTGTTACTAGAAGTAGGCAGTGGCGTTATTATTTATGTGGCTTTAGTATTCGTTTTACGCGCTAAAATTATTAAACAAGCTAAACAACTGTTATTTAGTTGATTCGTAATTGTGTGCACTAGAATTTATTAGATTTTAGTGCACACAATTTTTATGTTAGAGAAGATAACATTATGCTGTTAGGTTTTGATCTTTAACTGTTTAGGCATGGGTTCTTAATGTAAAACACTGTTTTTCAGTAAACCACTGCGCTTTTTCAGATAAAAATATTTTTAGAATGGGCTTCCAAATTATTTCTTTTACCAACAATGAATGTTAATTTAAAAATCAGTTAAATAGTGGAAAACCCAAGCTTAATTATGAATTTCTTAATCAGCTTGATTGTTGTTATAGCAGCATTTAGATGCTTATTTCTAAGAAAATGATGGGCATTGTCTAAGACTAACTTAAGTTTTCATGATAATAACAACAGATAACTTGCTATGTTAGCTTATTCGCGTTAGCTTAAATATGTAGAGTGTTATGAACTAAATCAAGGAGGGATTATCATGTTCACCACGACAAAGCCGGTTAATGATTATGAATTATTACAACAATTTAAGAGCTTTTTAGTTGCCCACAAAGAACAGATTGAAGCATACCCTGATTTAGAGACTTACGTGGCTAATGCGCATGCTGGTTTCTACTTTACCCCGCTTCAAACTGACAAAATTCCGGCACGTTATAATCGGGTCATTAAACAATTAACGTCCAGTGATTACCATCAGTTAACCAAAATGTTAAAACTTTAGTCAAGATTTATAGCGCTAAAGTAATTTTTGTAAACTGCAATTATTTAGCTTTAAAGGATCAATGGCTATGGCATCAAATGTGATTGTCATGGTCTTTTTTTGTATCCGGTTACGAAATTTTGCATTTTTAAGGCAACTAAGAAGTAATTATTGTATAATGAATACATACTGTTTATTGGAGGTTTTAGAATGAACGTACATAAAGCCGTTATTCCTGCGGCCGGTTTAGGCACACGTTTCTTACCGGCAACGAAAGCGATGGCTAAAGAGATGCTGCCAATCGTGGATAAACCAACGATTCAATTTATTGTTGAAGAGGCACAAGCTTCTGGTATTGATGATCTTTTGATCATTACTGGTAAAGGTAAGCGGCCAATTGAAGACCACTTCGATTCGGTACCTGAGTTGGAACAAAATTTAATTAAAAAGCATAAAGACGAGATGTTAAAAGTTGTTCAAGAAACGACTAATATGAAAGTCAATTTATTCTTCATTCGCCAATCACATCCTAATGGTTTAGGTGACGCGGTTCGGTTAGCTAAATCTTTTATTGCTAATGAGCCATTTGTCGTGATGTTAGGTGACGATTTAATGGAAGATAAGGTGCCGTTAACTAAGCAGTTGATCAATGATTATGAAAAAACGCATGCGTCAACATTAGCGGTTAAGCGAGTACCCCACGACGAAGTTTCTGAGTATGGTGTGATTGATCCGGAAGCTGAAGAATTTCCGGGACTGTACAATGTACGTCGGTTTGTTGAAAAACCTGCAGTGGACAAAGCACCTAGCGATCTTGCAATTATTGGCCGTTATTTATTAACGCCAGAAATTTTCGATATTTTAGATCAACAAAAGCCTGGTGCTGGTGGTGAAATCCAATTAACTGACGCAATCGATGAACTAAACAAGATTCAGCGCGTCTTTGCCCATGAATTTAAAGGCCGGCGGTATGATGTAGGTAATAAATTTGGTTATGTAAAAACTAATATCGAATTTGGTCTGCGTCATCCGGAGGTTAAAGCTGATTTGAAGCAATACATCATTAAATTATCACAACAATTGGCTGCCGAAAAGAAAGCAAAAAAATAATCAAGGTAAAATAAATCCCCAAAATCGGCTATTTAAGCCGATCTTGGGGATTTTAAGTTAAAATGATGTATTAATTAAGAAATAGCATCACGCATGTAAGTTGCTAAAGCTTGTTTCTTTTTACCATTAGCTAAGCCAACGATTAATTTGATTCGTGCCTTTTGTCCGTTTAATCCTTGGCAGAAAATAATACCCATTTTAGCTAATTGCTGACCACCACCTTGATACCCATAAACAGGTTCGGCAACACCGTTAAAACAACGGGAAACCAGAACAATTGGAATGTGGTGAGCGATTAATTTTTTAATTGCTGGCAGTGTTTGTGGCGGTAAATTACCAGCCCCAGTGCCTTCAATCACTAGGCCGTTAGTAGACGGTTGATCTAAAGCACTGAATAAAGTGCCATCCATGCCAGCATAAGCTTTAAGCAAATAAACGTGGTCGACAACATGGTCAACAGGGCAATAAGCTTGATGGACTAATTGTTGAAAGAATTTAACGCCATCGTTTTCCATAATGCCTACAGGACCAAAGGTAGGGGTGCGAAATGTTGCGACATTAGTGGTGTGGGTTTTAGTGACAAAACGGGCACTGTGTACTTCATCGTTTAATACGACTAACACACCTTTACCAGCTGCTGCAGGTGTTGCGGCAGTTTTTAGCGCGCTAATTAAATTATATAAGCCATCTGAGCCAATTTCATCCGAAGAACGCATGGCACCAGTTACAACAATGGGGATTGTATTTGGTAGAGTTAGGTCTAAAAAGTAGGCCGTTTCTTCTAATGTATCAGTTCCGTGTGTAATAACGACACCAGCGACACCCGCAGCGATTGCTTCTTCAATTCTTTCTTTAAGTTGCAGCATTTGGGTTGGTGTCATGTGTGGTGAAGGTAAGTTGAACATTTCTTCAACTTTTAATTGGTAGTCTCCCTTAAGTAAATCGTTGTAAGCCATTAGCGGATTATTGACCCCCGGTGCCAGCGCGCCGCTTTTATTTTTAGCCATCGCAATGGTTCCGCCTGTGTGTAAAATTAGCAGTTGTTTCATTAAAAGACTCCTTAATAATTATCTTTGCGTAAATAAACGTGATAAATGTATTCTACCGTTTGTACGGGTAGCGGTGCAACTAGGTAAAGAGATTTAAAATCAGTTAGTTTTAAACAAGATTTAACTAGTGCTGTTAGTGTAACTGCGTTATGCTTATTGGGTAAACTAATCCATTGTGCAAGTTCTGGCTTAATCAGCTGAAATTGGTACTTGGTTATGCTAAAATTAAAAAGCAAAATAGTTATGAGATTGATTAATAAAGGAAGTTACTCATGTTAGTTCTAGCTATAGATACGTCAAATCGCGCTTTAACAGTCGCATTAGCGTCAGATCAGCAATTATTAGGTGAGATTACTTTAAATATTAAGCAGACCCACAGTGAAGGATTAATGCCGGCAATCACTTATTTGTTTCAAGCTGCAAAATTAAAACCAGCGGCTATTGATCGCGTTGCAGTAGCTCAAGGCCCAGGTTCTTATACAGGAATTCGAATTGCAGTGACAACTGCTAAAACACTAGCTTGGACGTTAAATAAAGAATTGGTGGGGGTTTCTAGTTTAGCAGTTATTGCTAGTAACGTTTTATCAACTCAGCGTTTGATTGTCCCAGTATTTGATGCAAGACGGCAGGCTGTGTTTACTGGTGCCTACCAATGGCAACAAGGCCATTTAGTTTCTGTATTATCAGATCGGCACATTAAATTAGCGGCTTGGCTGCCTGAATTATTGGCAACTAAACAGCCACTGACTTTTGTGGGCCAGACGGCAGTATTTAGCGATACGATTAGAAAAATGTGTGGTAAACAAGCAAAGATAGCGCCAGAGGCTGCTAATCTACCTCGAGGTCAGCAATTAGCTTGGCTAGGACAACAAGCACAGCCAATTGCAAATGTACATGGTTTTGTGCCTACTTATCTACGTAAAACTGAAGCAGAAGCAACTTGGCTAAAAAATCACCCGAATAACGAAGGACATGAGCCCTATGTGGAAGAAATTTAGACAATGGTATTGTCATGAAATTTTACCAACGCCAATTAAGTTTACACCACAAGAAGTTAACTTAGATGGTCGTTTATTTTGGTTAAAGCGAGCAACTGTGGCAGATATTGAAGCTTTATTAGCAGTAGAGCGACATTGTTATGCGGGATTAATGCCATGGGACCGATCAGCATTTACTAATGAATTACGTAAAGTTGATGATACGCTTTATCTTGCATTAGTTGATGGTGAAGTGATTATTGCCTTTATTGGCTGTTGGTTAACACTTCAGGAATCACACATTACCAATTTAGCAGTTAAACCGCGTTACCAAAATAGCGGGATTGGCCGTTTTTTAATGCAGTGGATGATCCGTGAAAGTCAACAGCTACCATCAAAAAAATTAACGTTAGAAGTTCGGGTGAGTAATGCCCCTGCCAAGCATTTGTACCACACGTTAGGTTTTCAAGACGGTAAAGTAAAGCGTGCTTACTACGTTGCAGACCGCGAAGATGCTTTAAATATGGTATTACCTTTCACTTAATAGTCGATATGTTTTGGATTGGGAAGGAAGTCAATCATGCAGGAAAATAGTTCACAAACACGTGAATTGATTTTAGCCTTTGAGTCTAGTTGTGATGAAACTAGTGTAGCTGTCATTGAAAATGGTGAAAAAATATTAGCTAATGTGATTGCATCACAGATTAATAGTCAAAAACGTTTCGGTGGTGTTGTACCAGAAGTTGCTAGCCGCCACCATGTTGAACAAATTACGCTGTGTGCTGAGGAAGCTATGACACAGGCCCATGTCACTTACGCTGATTTGACAGCAGTTGCAGTAACTTATGGACCAGGATTAGTTGGTGCTTTATTAATTGGTGTTTCAGCGGCCAAAGCCATTGCGTTTGCTCATCAGTTGCCATTAATTCCCGTAAACCATATGGCAGGACATGTTTATGCTGCTAGATTGGTTAAGCCACTCACTTATCCGCTAATTGCACTACTGGTTTCAGGTGGGCATACAGAGCTAGTTTATATGCGTACAGCTGGTCAATTTGAAATTATCGGTGATACGCGTGATGATGCTGCAGGAGAAGCGTTTGACAAAGTGGGCCGGGTGCTTGGATTAGCTTATCCTGCTGGGGGTAAGATTGATCATTTAGCCAGTCAAGGGCAAGATAGTTTTCATTTTCCACGGGCAATGATAAAAGAAGCCAACTATGATTTTAGTTTTAGCGGGTTAAAAAGTGCATTTATCAATACCGTTCACAATGCCCAGCAGCGTGGTGAAGCCTTATCTCATGCTGACTTGGCAGCTAGTTTTCAAGCAAGCGTGATTGATGTCATCGTCACAAAAACGCTACGTGCAGTTAAACAATATGGAGTTCAACAATTGATTATGGCTGGCGGTGTCGCTGCTAATAGTGGTTTGCGTGACCGCTTTCGTCAAGAAATTGCACAACGTGACCTAGAACTTGATTTTGTTGTGCCACCGCTACGTTTATGTGGCGATAATGGGGCAATGATCGGCGCGGCTGCGCACGTACTTTACGCACAAGGTGTGCGCGGGGATGCTCATTTAAATGCTGATCCCAGTTTGTCATTTCCGTATTTAGCGGCGAATACTACAAAATAAATAAACGAGGCTGTACCGTGAGTAATTAGGGCTCTTCGTCAACTGTTGTTGGTGAATTAATTATAAAAGTTCTAATCACTT
>NZ_AYYI01000075.1 GCF_001436505.1 Loigolactobacillus rennini DSM 20253
CTTACCGCCCAGAAAGCAGCTTAATAAAGTTGTCCAATTTTAAGGGTTCACTTCAATAACGGCTTTTTTATGCTAGTACTCAGAAGCTAACCGCTTTCTGGTACACTCTCTTTATTTTTTATACGTCGTTAGTAATTCAATTCCTGAGTCTAGGATCATGCCGATTGCCATCATGTACATTGCTAGCATGTTTTTGCCAAAAGCGACGGCGCATAATAATAGTAAATAAAAGATGAAGAAAAACCACGCTGCTTTTCGCGAGCGTCCCATTTTACGGCCTCCTTTATCACCAGACAGTTATTCACCGTGCTGTTTACATCTTCATACCCATTTTGGCATAGGACTCCATTCCGCCCATCCAAAGCTTATCCATTGGCACACCACGTTCAGCTGAAAATGCCTTCATTAATGTGTCCATGTCCATTAATTTGTAATGTGGATTTAGATTATCTTCAGTGTAGGCCAGAATTTGCGCCATCATGCCACCATCTTCGTGTTCAATGATGTGGCAGTGATACATGTACAATCCTGGCAATTTAAATCTAACTTTAATCCGGACGGTTTCACCTGGGTTTACTCCAACCGTATCTTTGTAGCCATGTTCATTTGGATAAGGCTCGTGGCCATTCCGGGAAATAACGGTAAATTGGGTGCCGTGCATATGGAATGGGTGCACCATGCCGCCTTCTTTATCGTTACTATTAACGATATCCCAATATTGAACATCGCCCACTTTTTGCCGAGCATCAATCCGCTGCATTTCGAATTTCTTACCATTCAAGGCAACGGCTTCATCCATACCTGACATCACAATTTTACGAACAGGTAAGCCCGGTGTGACTTCTGGGTCATTGATGTCAACTAAATGCTCTGGTAATTGGGTGTGGTCTGGTGCGAATTCATGAATCCGGAAATGAACTAACGGGACATTGTCCGCGTACAGAACCACTTCATCGCCTGGTTTATAATTGCCAAAATCAACGATGATTTCTGCCCGTTCTGCACAAGTCAGCATCAATTTAGTCATTTTAACTGGTGCTGGCATAATACCACCATCTGAACCAACTTGCGTAAACGTTAAATTATCACCAAAGTGTAACCGCCATTCACGCCGGTTAGAGCCATCCAAAATCCGGAAACGAACCCGCTGTGTTTTAACATCAAAGTAAGGGTTAACGGTTCCATTTACTAAAGCAGTTGGTCCTTGCACACCATCAGGATCATAGTCTTCACGGTAATTCCACTGGTTATCGTCGTGAAAACGCCGATCTTGTAAAATCAATGGAATATCGTCAACGCCCCAGTTACGTGGGAATGGTAATTTTGCTTCAACTTGGTCTTTAACCAAAACCATTGCCGCTAAGCCATGGTAAACTTGTGAACCTGTTTCTGGACACGGATGCGCGTGCAGCCAAACCGTCGCGGCAGGTTGATCCAACGTGAAATCAATCTGACTGCTTTTACCGGGGTAAACCGGTGCGTGGCAGCCACCATCAACGTAAGGTCCAGTAACATCTAAACCATGCCAATGGAAAGTCGTTAATTCAGGTAGTTCATTTTTCAACGTTACGTGAATATGCTTGCCTTTTTCAAAAACAATCGTTTGACCTAAAACGCTATTATTGTATCCCCAAGTTTTCGTCTTTGCGCCAGGTAAAAATTGAGTTTCACCTGGTTGCGCAGCGACCGTATAGTAAGTGTCCGTTGCTGTTTCCTTATCGGGTTTTAGTAGCGGAGGGATATTTAACGGTTGTTGCGGTGCTTTTGCTTCCTCAAGGGGAACAAATCCACCGTCGTGGGTATTAAACGCCGGTTCGTCAAAAAAATAATCTGTGTAAACTTTATCAGACATGGCTAAATCTCCTTTTCTCAGCTTGGTATTGTACACAACTGAATTATAACACTTCTTTTATTTTTGCTTCCAACAGACGAATTATTTTTTTCGTATTGGCGAAAATATAATTCCGTTTTCTTGGCAAATGCCCATTAAAATCCGTGAGCTTTTTAATTGAATTGTGCCGTTTTTTACTGGTAGACTGGATTAAAATGAGAATTGGAGGGATTCAAATGGCAACAAATAAAACAATTGCAGTCGTTGTCACTAACGACGTTGAAGACGTTGAATTAACTAGCCCACGGGAAGCCTTAGTCAAGGCGGGATACCAAGTTTGCTTAATTGGTATGCGCGCAGGTGAAATTATCCAAGGCAAAAAAGGCACTGCCTTTCTAATTGATAAAGGCATCGACGACGTTAAACCAGAAGATTTCCGTGCCTTACTCATTCCAGGTGGCTTCTCACCGGATCAACTACGCGGTGACCAGCGCTTTGTCGACTTTGTCAAAGCCTTTCTTGAAAATCACCGGCCAACGTTTGCTATTTGCCACGGCCCACAATTATTTATCCAAACAGGCCTAGCCGATCAATTGGAACTAACAGCTTACAAGACCGTTCAGCCTGATCTAGCTTACGCAGGTGCCAAAGTTTCTGACCAAGCCGTTGTTAACCACAACAACTTGATCACTAGCCGTAATCCAGATGATTTACCACAATTTAACCAAGCCATCGTGGCAGCTTTAGCTGACTAGTAAACAACTAAGTAAAGGCAACTGTGTCAATTGACACAGTTGCCTTTTTTGCTCCAATCAATGACTATATTTAAGCCAAGCTAAATGGGGATAGCGCTCAAGCCTAGTCACTAAAAGTGTTGTCACAGCGCAAATCACAGTAATGATTAAGAAAATTAAGCTAGCCTCACCAAAAGTTAACGTTGTCAGGCTGTATAAATAAATGATCAGTTGGCTTAATGAGGCATGCGCGCAATAAGTAATTGTCGCAAACGTTCGTAAAATTTTTGTCCGTTTGAAATGGACCACCACGTTTAAAAGCAAACTGAAAATTGCAGCGCATAATGGCACTAACGTGAAGTAACAATCGTTAGTACTGTAGGAATTAAAGTAAATGATAATCAGCTGTTCAATGTAAAGTAAACCCATAAAGCCTAAAATCATGATCAACTGCTTTTTGGTGCCTTTAAACAGCAACGTTTCATGATCCACAAACGCTTTACCGATCGCAAGCCAGAGCAAAGCAACCAAAAAGCTGTTATATGGTGCCCAACTAAAAGCACTTTGTCGCAGCCAAGAATGGGCAAAAAAGCTGAGCCACCCTAATTTACTATAGTTACTAGTTAACACACACCAAATGTAAGCAGGTAGAACAACCAAAAGAATTTGTTTAGCAGTAAAATGACGGGATAAGAAAAATATAATAATCAGCCCAATCACTAATGCACTCAAATACCATGACGCAATGAACGTTGAGCCAAACAAAACATGCCAGCCTACAATAAAGACTTTTTTAAGATTAGTAAATTGACCATAATGCCGATAGGAGTACGTTACTGGCAATAAGATTAACGACCAAAATAAATATAATTTCGTATTTCTAAAAATCATTTTCTTCAGGTAATCTCGTTTCGACGTCTCAGTGGACCGCAACTTAAGTTTGCTAAAAAATAAATAGCCACTGATCATAAAAAAGACTGGCACCGCAACCCGTGTTACTGGTGCAAGCAACTTTAAGCCATCTGGAATCGTGTTAACTGGCATAATGTGAATTACCATGATAAGAAAACACATGCCAATTTTAGCCACATCAAAGGCTGGCCGTTCTTTGTGCGCCTTCACTTCTATCCCTTGCAAATAATCACCACGTTTTCGCCATTAGTTTTTGCGTTAACATTCTTTCAACATATTAAAAGCGTTTTTGAAAAGGACTAGTACATTTTTAAGGTAACGCTTACTTTATGATTCAGCAATTATTTAGTATGTGGCCGTTATTTGCAAAAATGAATCATTCATTTAGCGAAAACGTGGAATTTTATGTGCAAATAAAGTTGAAATTTCGCTGCAGCAGTTAGTGAATTAAATCAATATCGATTTCAGAAAAGCTATCAATCACTTGCCCGTAGTGCCCAATGTGAAACTGGACCATAGGTATTGTATCCCACCCAAACGGTCTGTCCCAGCAATGGTGACAACTTGTGGTCTCATGATTGAATGCTCCTTTTAATGGATCGTCTGCCTTTTTATATTTCCGTTAAACCTAAAAATACTGCATTAAATATCAACGCCTTCCTAATAATTACCGAATAAATGCTTGATCTTGACCAGATAGTGCATCGTGTAACCACAAAGGCCCCATTTTTAATAAATTTTCAGGCAGGTGCTCGGGATTAAAAAATTTAAGTGCTAAAGATTCATTTGAATTATTCAATAAACTACCACCTGTGATTTCCATTAAAAAGCAGTTGGTAATAAAGTGAACGCATTTCCCTGTGGGATAGTGAAATAACTGGAAATTTGGATCGGAATAAACACCAATTAGCTTTTTCACTTTAACTGTTAATGCCACCTCTTCTCGGACTTCACGGATTGCCGCATTTTCAACGGTTTCACCTGGCTCTACATGACCAGATAGTAATCCCCACTTAGCAATATCCGCTCGTTTTTGTAATAACACTTCCCCCTTTTGATTAAAAACCACCATCGCAACGCCAGAATAAATTTGATCAATCTGCGTCATTTTCTTCCTCCTTATGCTTAAAAATCATTGATAATAAAAAAAGAGGGGGAAGATTTTAGCGTATCAAAATACGCTAAACCTTCCCCCTCGGATCTTTTATATCAATAGGTGCCGTTCATATGATGATGAACGATGTAGCCCTTGGGCACTGACCTTTTAAAAAGCGGAACCCTAGCTACATATTTCCAGTTTACATCTCTTATCCTAAGCCCATAAACAACATAAAATCAACCGTAAACGGTTTCTGACTTTTCTTTTTACGAACCTGCATGCTGCCGTGCGCGGACAAAATGAATCACTAGCGTAATCCCCACTGCGATAAATAAAATCACGACAAACCAGCTAGCAGGAATTTCAATGTTAATTTGTGGAATGGCGAGAAAAAGTTTGACGGCAATGATGGCAATCAGCCAGTATGCCATGGGCTCTAATTCTGGGATGCGGTGCATCACTTTCAAGATAATTTCGGCAACGCCCCGCATCACTAAAATACCGATTAAGCCACCGATTAACACAATGATTGGTTTATTTGAAATCGCTAAAGCAGCTAAAACTGAATCGACAGAAAAAATCGCATCCATAAACACAATTTGCACCACTGCCAACCAGAGTTTATTGGAACCACTGGCTTTTTTGCCACCGGCTTGATGCCGCTGATAGAAAAAATGACCGCACAAATACAGTAAATAACCAGCACCGACAACTTTAACCCACCAGACTTTAATTAAATAAGTCCCTAAGCCAATCATTAAAAAGTGCATGACATATGAGCCCCAAAGGCCGTAAATTAACGCTTTTTCCTGTTGGCGCAACGTGGGTAAGCTTTGCGTTTGCGCGGCTAAAACCACTGCATTATCTACCGAAAGCAAGCATTCAATTATGATTAATGAAAAAATGATCGCCCAATCTGACGCGGAAGTTAACACATTTTCCCAAGCCGTTAGATTAAAAAATGGACCGTATAACGTTACTAGCCAGTGTCCCATGGTTTGCCCCCTCACTACGTTGCATAGTTTACCATAAATTTTCAGAAAACAAAGGGGCAATAACGCTTAGCGCGACTTTACAATTTAGCAAAAGTGGGGTAAACCGCAACGTCCAGCACATGTTTATCAAACGCAGCTCGCGCTTCATTTACCGTGTTTAACTGACCGGTATAAATGGGTTTTGGCACATCCAACGCAAAGATCCGGAACAAATATTCATGGTAGCCGGTATTTTGCACTGGCGCAATCCCGCGGAAACGGTGCAAAGTTTTGTCGTGGTGGTCATCATCCGCCGCAATCCGAGTAACGTCTGCAGTTAACGGCATTACCGTCCAGTAACTATAACCAGCTGCCAATGGGTGCTCGTCACTTAAAAACAGCGCTAACGACTGTGCTTTTTCTGGAATTCCCGCCCACTCTAAAGTCGGCAACTGTTCCTGACCGCCAATATCTTCTTTCAAAAATTGCTGAGGCAGCACGCTAAACGGCGCAAACTCCCGGGCTGCAATTTGGAAGGTTTCATTTTCCAAGCCTTCAAACACCAGCAACCGACTTTCTGCAAACCATTCGTAAATGTGTTGCGTCACGGTTGCGACAAAAAAGGTGGTCACATAAATTTCTTGGTTCGTGCCAAATGGTGCGGCATCCAATTGGTAGGTTGTCCCATTTAAACGCAAGGTGTTAGTCCCAATCGTGACATCAAATAAATTGCCTTTATAAGTCCCACTAACGTTGACACCGCGCAATTGCAACGGTTGTTTAATCGCCGCAAATAACGCTTTGAGTGGCACATAAATTTGTGCATTAGACATCACACCAGTCACTGGCAACTCAATGTCATCAATCATAATTTTAACCGGTAAATTCCACCGATAGTAACTACGTAATCTATCTTCAATTGTTTCAGCCATCATTGTCATCCTTTTTCTTAATTTCGTTCACTAGTCTAGTTAAGCATCATGCTGTGCTCAACCTTGCCTTTATTATAAAGGATTACTGTAAACTTTGACTAGCCGTGACAGAAAATTTAAGGGTTTAGTTACAACAATTTAACAATTAACGTGCCACGTGACTATACAAGCTCTAATGCCGTTAAAAAAAGACGGTAATTTTTAGCTTGACGTTAAATGCGTACAAACCGGCACGACGCCCAAAAAATTGCGCTCAAGCGGATATTTGAGCGCAATTTTCTTATGTTTATTAGCTTATTCTTATCCTTTGGTTTCCATCGCGACATTCAACGCATCTTGTTTGCGAGCAAATGGTAAATAAATAAAGAAGGTCATCACTAACATTAGAAGCTGCCAAGCAGCAGCCCGCCAACCGCCGATGAGGAAACCGGAAATAATTGGCGGCGTAGTCCAAGGGACAATGGTGGCTGGAAATAACGGAATGAGACCAAAAAACAACGCAAAATAAGTTAAAATCGCTGATAATAATGGCGTGGCAAAAAATGGAATCGCCAAAATTGGGTTCATCACAATGGGTGCAGCGAATAAAATTGGTTCGTTGATATTAAATAAGGCTGGACCAATGGCAAGTTTGCCTAAATCTTTCCATTGGCGAGATTTGGCGAAAAAGGTCATGAACACCACTAACCCAATGGTCATCCCGGCACCAGTAACCGTCATAAACTGATCTAATAATTGTTGTGTCACGATGTGGCCGCCATTAGCCACTGTCAATGTTTGACCCGAATCTAAAATCTTTTAATTAGCTAGTGCGTTAGCTGTTAACAACGGTCCTAAAATACCACCAACAATCACTGAACCATGAACACCAAAAAACCATAAAAACGGAATCAACAACGCTAGAACCAACGTGCCACCAAAAGAATCGGTCAAACCTTGCAACGGCAATTGAATTAGGCCATAGATAAAAGCAGTCATCGAATTACCAATTAATTTATCAAAAATAATGTAGACAATTAACCATCCCGTAATCAAAACGGCCGCAGGAATTAAAGCGGTAAACGATGCCGAAACATTTTCTGGCACTTGTTCAGGCAATTTGATTCGAATATCTTTTTTCATAAACCAAGTATAAATTAAACCCGTAACCATCCCGACAATGATAGCTGTGACCATGCCTTGGCCACCCATCCAATTTCGATCAATATAACTGGAATGGACCATCTGCTTTGCCGTGGCAACCACTTTACCACCAACAGTTACCGGCGTAATCGGTTGCATCACTAGTAAAAATGAGATCCCAGCTAATATACCAGCCGGTAGCGGCGTAAACCCTTCTGCTTTTACCCAGGAATAAGCTATCCCAATAACTGCAACAAAGGCCATCACAGAAAACGTTGCATTGTAAGCCACATTCCAATAGGGTGTCAGTCCGGTGCTTTTCATCCAACTCGCTACGTGCGGCTCTGGAAATTGCGCCAGAATCAGAAATATTGACCCGACAATAATAAAAGGCATGGTGTACAACATCCCATCCCGCAGCGCTTTAATCGGACGTGACCCAACAAACTTCATCACTGGCGGTAATAATTTTTCATTAACCCAATTATTCATTGTTCCTTCCCCCCTGTTTTTATTTAACCCAATCTAGTTTATTTAACAAATTGTGACGCCGCGCCGATAATGCCAGCTCGGTTGCCCAGTTGACAAGGCAGCACTGGTGGCATGCCAATTGCCAGCAAATCTGGATGCTGTTTAGTGATCACCGTCAGTGCTGCCTGAACGCCATTAATAATGGTCTGGCTTTCACTGATGCCACCACCGACTAAAATTAAACTTGGATCTAGTACCACCCGGATATTTAACAGCAGTGTTGCCACATTTTGATAAAAAATTGCCAAACTTTCTTGAGCTTCAGTTTGCCCAGTCGCAGCTTTTTTGAGAATCTGTGGCACGCTTAATTCCCAATCTGCTAAATTTGCCCGTTTTAATTTTTGATTATAAATCCGACATAAACCAGCCACTGCACCAGCATTAAAGGAATACTCTGCTAAATGAGCAGTTTGCGCAGAAACCTTTTCTGGATTCGCCAACATCATGCCAAACTCGCCAGCAGCGCCACCAACTCCCGTCACTAATTGTCCATTCAAAAAAATACTGCCACCGACACCAGTACCTAAAGGCACACAAACAAAGTTCTGTACATCTTTTGCCCTGCCTTGCCAATGTTCAGCCAACGCAATTGCATTAGCATCGTTGACTAAACGGACCGTGGTGTGAGTTGCCTTCTGCAAGTCATCCAGCACAGCATAATGATGTAATTGAGCAATGGCCCCAGAAGTAATCATTTTACCTGTTGGATTGATGACTCCTGGAATACTAATACCTACCTGTGTAATTGTCGTAGTTTGATAATAGTGAATCAATTCAGTTAAGGTCTGCAAAACTTTTTCCGGATCATCCCGAGTGGTAGGACATTGCTGATAATTTTTTAGCTGACCTTGTTCATCAACTAGTGCAGCTTTAATAGTCGAACCACCTACATCAATTCCAATATACTGCGTCATCATCATTCCTCCTTTAATTAAGCGCTTACATTTATTTGTCTGTAGTATCGCATAATCGCTTCGATAAAGATATAATTAAATTTAGGTTTATCTCAAAAAAGTTAGGTGATTGCGATGTCTTTAGCAAAACGTATGACACTTATCGAAACTTTACTAGGTGCCCCCATTGCCTTGATGGAAAATGAAAATTGCCTTTATCTATCAGAAAAACTCATTTTCGCGAATACTGTCCCCGTACTTAAAGCCTTGCAACAAACGGCCGAGCAAATGAACATCAAATGGGTCCAGTACGCTCACCTGCAGCTTTATTATATTAATAATGCCCCACAAAGCTTGCTCTGTGTCTTTGTATCTGCCACAACTAGTCCGCCAAAAAACCAGTTTAAACAACTCGCCACCAAAATCACCATTGCAGTGCAATTGTTAAAAAATCAAAGTGCACTGCCATTAATCCGGACAACACTCACTTTTCCAGGCGAAAAACCATTATTGCGAAAAGCGATGCCGATTCACTCACAACATAACTTTTCCACTAATTTTCAAATGGAGCGACTATTATTTTTGCAGTTGAAAAAGGGAAATTTTTCCACCATTGAACGCTTGCTAGATAAACTGATTACCATTAACCGTTCACCACTATCAGACAATCAATTACGCAGCCAAAAATACCGGATTACAGCGTTTTTAACATTATTAACACGTTTTATCATTGAACAAAGTGTCCCACCTAACCAGGCTTACCAACTATCTGACCGGCTAATCCGCCAAGTGGATACCATCACGCATGCCCACGAATTCGCTGCCTTAAAGGGAACCATCATTCAAGCTTACAGTCAGTTGTTACACGAAAAAGCGCTGCACTTTGCTTCTCCGCTAATCAATCAGACAGTCGCTTACATTCAAGAAAATTTGTATGCTGATCTTTCATTGACTAAAATTGCTGAAGCGCTAGTTGTCAATCCCACTTATTTATCCACCTTATTCAAACAACAAACTGGCACTGCTTTACATCACTTTATCGTGACAACACGACTCAACGAAGCCAAATTATTGTTAAAAACGACCAGCCTGCCGCTTGACGATATTGCAGATCAACTCCATTTCAGCAGTCAAAGCCACTTTGGCCAATTATTCAAATCTCAAACTGGCACGACGCCTAAAAATATCGCGACGCCGCATTGCCGTTTAATTAAGCTTTGGCACAATATTTAATTAAATGCGCGCATATAAATTGTCGCCGCCACCCTTTTTCCATTAATATAGGCTTACCATCAAAATAAGTACTTCAAGAAAGGGTGAGCAGTATGTTTCATTTACTTTGGGTTCTCATTATCGGTGCCGTCATTGGCGCATTAGCAGGTGCCATCACTAGTCGCGATTTACCATTAGGCTGGGTGGGTAATATCATCGCCGGTTTAATCGGTTCTTGGTTAGGTGAATGGTTATTAGGCAACTGGGGCCCCCACATTGCAGGCATGGCCATCTTGCCATCCATCATCGGTGCCATTGTCCTCGTCTTAATCGTCTCTGCTGTATTCAGTCTGAAAAAACGCAACGCTTAAGGAGGCGATACCCATGAATGGTAAAACAAAAGGTGGCCTGTTCGTCGTCAGTTTGTTAGGTCTAATCCAATTAGCTTGGTTCATCGCACTTATTTATCCACTTCCGGTTGTTTCCCATCAAGTCAATCAATGGCAAACCGCCTATCCATGGTCACAATGGCCTGGTTTAGCGTTAGGCGTTATCAGCGGACTCATTTTTCTAGGCATCATTATTCGGGTCATTGCCGGCTGGCGCAACAGCAAACAGCTGACTTACCGCTCAAAACAGGGCAAATTAAAGTTGGATCGCCGGGCCGTGGAAAAGAATTTACAACGGACACTGGCAACACAATATGGCATCAGCAATGTTGACGCTAAAATTCAGTGGAAAAAACATGGTAAAACAGCCGCAGCGACCATTACGGCCCAAACGGATACACCAGAACAACGTCAGCAACTCAGTGAGCAAATTGCCGCCACTACCACGCAACAACTTAGCAGTAGCTTAGGCGTGCCAATTAAAAAAGTCGGCGTTAACCTTAAGCCGACAAAACAAAGTAAACGCCAGCAAACGCGTGTCGTGTAACTTCACCATTACCCAAAACTGAAAGGATGACAACTATGCCAGAATTAAAAAATGATACCACCAAAACCATCGACCACCAATTACGCTACAATGAAACGGTCATTGCTAAAATTGTCGGCAAAACTTTAGCGGACGTACCGGGGGTTTTATCAACGGAAGGTAATGTGTTAGATAATCTAACCGATCGTTTCCGTAAAGATGACAACCCGACTGAAGGGGTCAAAGTTGATTTAGATAATGACAACCGCACGGCTAAATTAGATTTAGATGCGACGTTAGAATATGGTAAAAGCGCACCAGACATTTTTAAAGAAGCCATCAACAAAATTCAAGCCGCCATCGAAGAGATGACTGATGTTAAAATCACGGACATTAAAATGACCGTAAAAGATTTAATGACTAGATCAGAATGGGCAGATAAACAAAAAGACACAAAATCTGAATCTGATTCAGAAAATCAATAGTCTGCTGGCTTAACAGAAAATCCTCCTACTTTCTAATCGCTAAAAAATTAGCGGTTGCGACAAAAATAATCCTTTTGTCGCAACTGCTTTTTGTTTATGAACGTTATTTTAATGTCTCAGCGGACATGAGCTACCAGCAGCAAACGCACCGCGACACGACTCATTGGGTAAGCTGGTGAAACTGCCTGATGGCACACGCGTTTTTCATTTGTTTAAGTGCACGCTGAGTTGCATCTGCTATACTAGGTGTGGTATAAGTATTCATACTATTTCTAATCATAATGACCAGACTCTCGAGGAGGGCAAGCGATGTTTAATGAATTTAATTTAAGCAGACATTTTTATACCAATGCAGTCTTTAAGCAAAATCATCATTTACACGGGTTTAACGGGAGAAAAATGCTGGAACAGCTTGGATTAGATCCATTAGACGGTTTTTTCTCCAATAATCGCCACATCGGGGATGAATTTGTGGCTTGGCAACGGCATCAAGGTAATTTGCCAACTTACACCAGCCGGCGCAATTGTTTTACCCAATTTGCTCAAAATTGCATGTTGTTACGCGCGAAAGGTTTGGTCACTAAGCGCAAAATCCGTTTTATCGATAAGTTCGATTATGCGTTGAATTTATTTGTGGTTCGTTCTTTGAAGCCAGAAGATGCCGTACATTTGTATAAACGGCAAATGAGCTTTTTATCCATGTACGCGACTGCGCCTAACCCTTTCCAAACGATCCGGGATTTATTCGACCAAGTTTCCATTTATAACCGGCCCATCGGTGGTGGCTACACACCACCGAAGGATTTTGCTGGCAGTTTTGTTAATTTTCTACTGGATTATTATTTGTCCCTTTACATTCCAAACGAAAAAGAATGGCGCATTTATTTAATGCAGCAACGTCGCGCATTGAATGAGATTGAGCATGATGTTTTCACCATGCTCAATGGCCAATCAGTCACTGCTGCTTTAGACAACAACGGTGAGCTCCAAGTCACTGCTTTTTCAACAATTGGTTTAGAAATGATCGCAAATATTTTGCGCCCAGTACGGATTGAATCGCCGCAAATTGAAACTTTTGCCACTGCGTTTACCGATGAGATTTGGATGAATTATTTTCCGTACACTTGGGCTTTAGTCAATCCCGCGGCCGCCGCTAAATTAATGAACGGCCATTAATATTGCTAAAAAATGTGCGCCAAGCAGCGTTTTTGGCGTTAACTTAATTGCGTGAGTAACACGTCACCACATTGAGCTAACGGATAGAAACGATTATGCTTTTGGCGCACATTTTACAAGCTGACGTTTTTTCTTAGTGCGAGCGTTTATTCTTTGGGGGAGGTAATCGCGGCACCTTCTGCCTAACGCCCAGCCTGTGCTTTAGTATGAGTTAGAAGAAACGGAACGATTTGGAACAATCACGAAACGATAAAAATTTAGCTTACCACGCTCCTTTCCGAATAACTGATTACATGCACTGGTGTTAAAGGAGGGACGTCATTAGTAAGACTGTACTGACTGCGTGCATGCTCAGTTAATTTGCGCTAGCGCTTGATCCAGTAAATTAATGATGGTCTTGCGCGAGTAAAGTTTTAAAACATTGCCGATCTGCGGCACATTGGTTTGCCCAGCAAAAGCGACGTTGAGCGGAAAATACAAGTCTCTGCCTGAAAAACCGGTATCGATTTGAACAGCTTTAATCAATCCATTGTAATCAATCGGGTCTGCCGGGCTGACTTTCAAGACTTCAGTTCTAAACTGCTTTAAAATCGCGTTGACCGCATCAGTAGAAAATTGACTGAATAAACCGTAGTCAAAGGCTTGTTGTTCGATGGTAGCGAAAAAGTAGACCTGATCCATAATGTCCGTGAGTTTATACACTTCACGTTGGTAAATTTGGGTGACTTGGCTAATCAGACGTTTTAAATCCGGCCGTTGTAGCTGTTGTAGCCTTTTGGCGGATTCTGATTCGCCTTCTTGCACCAAATCAAATACCCGGTTAGTCAGACTGACCACAGAACTATTTTTGATGTACTGGGCATTCATCCAGTCCAGCTTGTGTTGGTCAAAAAAGGCAGGTGAACGGGACATCCGGTTAGGATCGTAGGCTTTAATTAATTCAGCTTTGCTGTACAATTCTTTTTCACCAACTGGTGACCAGCCTAAAAACGCGATGAAGTTAAAGATCGCTTCACTTAAGTAACCTTGCGCTTTATATTGACTGATAAATTGCAAAGTTTTCTTATCCCGTTTACTTAATTTTTTACCCGTTTTTGGATTATAAATTAAGGTAATGTGCCCAAAACGCGGCGGCGTGATGCCTAGTGCTTCGTAAACCGCGATTTGTTTCGGGGTGTTGGCAATGTGGTCATCCCCACGCAAAACGTGGGTAATAGCCATCAAATAGTCATCAATCACCACGGCAAAATTGTACGTGGGCATCCCATTGCTTTTTTCAATGACAAAGTCGCCGCCCATGTTATCTGACTTAAAGCTAACTTTCTTTTTGACAATGTCATCCCAGGCGTAGACGTGATGGCTAGGTAAATGCAAGCGAACGCTGGGCTTTAACCCTTGTGCTTCTGCCGCGCGTTGGTCGGCTTGACTGCGATTGTACCAACGACCATCATAATGCGGCGGTTCGCCGTTTTGTCGCTGTGCTTCCCGCATTTGGCGCAATTCAGTTTCACTAGTATAGTCTTTATAAGCTAAGCCTTTATCCAGTAACTGTTTAATGTATTTATGGTACAGCGGCAACCGTTCGGTTTGGTGGTACGGGGCGTACTTCGGGTTAGGTTTATCCGGCCCTTCGTCCCAATCAATTCCAAGCCAGTGCAAATTGGCAATTTGGCTGTCTTCACCATGGGGCACATTCCGCTTTTGATCGGTGTCTTCAATTCGTAACACCATGGTGCCGTTAAAATGCCGTGCAAATAAATAATTAAACAACGCTGATTGTGCATTACCGATATGCAAGAACCCAGTTGGACTAGGCGCATAACGAACGCGCACTTTTTGATTGTCCATCTACTGACACTTCCTTGTTTTTACTTATTATTAATCGTCATTGCTGTTGGATTAGAAGTATCAAGATTAGTCGTGCCGTGGGTTTTATTTAAGTTGGCGATGGCGAGTTTCAAATCTTCGATGAAATCGTCAGTGATGGTCATCGACATTGAAGGCCGAACCACTACCCGGCTAATTGTTGTATCTTGCCGGTTCTTTGGTAGTGGGTAAGCCGGAACTTGCCAACCATACTTAGCCAATTCACTTTCTAAATCATATAAATTCCACTTCACTGGTGCATCATCTTTTAACTTCCAGCAATTAATTGGCAATTGTTTGCCATCATTTAAAACATCAAACAACCCAAATTTATTCAATTCATCTGTAATCCGTAATGATACTTTGCGAACGTTATTCATAATCGCCTTGTAACCGGCATAGCCAAAGCGGACAAAGTTATAGTATTGACCAACAATGTGAGCACCGCTATGCGAGAAGTTAATGGCGATGGAATCAACGGTTGAACCTAAATAAGGAACAGAAAAGCGCATTTCTTTAGGTAAAATGTCATCCGTATTGTGCCGCCATACAATCCAGCCAATTCCAGGGTAAACCATGCCGTATTTGTGGCCCGAAACGTTAATGGAAACCACATTCTTCAAGCGGAAATCCCATGGTTTGAAGCCATCGACAAATGGTGAAAACAACGCGCCAAAGGCTCCGTCAACGTGAATCCGTAATGGCATCACAGCCGTTTTGTTGTATTCAGAAACCAATTGATCCAATTTTTGAATGTCATCAACGGCACCGGTATAAGTAATCCCGTGAATACCGATAATACCGATGGTGTTTTCATCAACGTAATCCATCACGTGATCCATATCCATGGACATGTGGTCTTGGTCAATCGGAACTTGACGCATTTCAACGTTCCAGTAAACACAGAACTTTTCCCAAACGACTTGGTAACCCGACATGATCACTAAGTTTGGTTTGTGGTGGTGCAAATCTTTCGTGTCGAAACCAATTTTTTCTGCCCGGTGCTTCCAGCTTTGTAATAGTGATAGACCACCTAACATGCAGCCTTCTGAAGACCCAACTGTAGAAGTCCCAATGAAATCGCGGTACATTTTTTGCGATTCAGGTAAACCCCATAGATGCGCTAACATGCTGACACAGTAGTTTTCCATCGCTGCCGTTTTAGGATATTCTGATTTGTCGATGGCGTTGGTGTTCAACGCATCTGTCATCAAATGATCGGCTTGCGGTTCCATTTCGGTGGTACAAAATGTGGCCAAGTTTTGGTTTGCTTTTGCTTCATTTAACCGGTAATGCTGCACTAACTGTGCGGCCACATTGGCTGGCATCGCGTCTTTTGGTAATGAGTCTTTTGGTAATGACCGCGCGGATTCTTTACTACCTAAAAAATTCTGTTCTAAACCAATCTGATTGGTAATCTGTTCATCACTTTCAGCCATTTGTTATTCGCTAAATTACTTATTGGGCAACTTAGCTTCCTCCTTAATTAATTGATTAACATAATTAACTTACTTTTTGGCCGTCTTCCGGTTGCCTTCTGGGGCATAATTGCCTTTTCTTGCCGTTTGTTCAGCAGGCAAGCCCAGTTCATCCGCCCACTGCTTGTGGTAGCGGTAAAGAATAAATGGGATAAAGAAGACGATCACAAATCCAATTAACAATAAAATCAAGTAAGTCCGCTGGGAGTCACTCGCCATGTCACTAGGCGGGAAAAAGGTGACGACAAACCCAAATGCGGATAAAACAAAACCTAAACAACCATAAATCAAGCGCATCACTTTGCTTTTTGAGGCTAAGTAAGGCCGCTTTAAATCGCTGTGCTTAATTTGTAAAACCAGATAACTGATAAATAGCAACATGTACATTAATGTGTAAAGTGCCACGGTTAAACTCATCGCTGTTTGGAAAGATAAGTTAGCCTTGCTGCCACCAGCACCAAACGTTAGCAACGCACCCATAATGGAAACCACAATGCCTTGCAAAATCATGATGTTGGTTTCAACCCCATATTTGTTGGCTTTAGAAAATTTAGGTGGTAAGAAACCAGATTTAGCGGCTTCAAACATACCAGCATTGGGGCCAACAACCCAGCTGCTGATTTCACCCAAAACACCAACTGCTAATAACAAACCAGTTAGCTTTTCAACAATGACCACACTGATACCAAATTTATCGACTAAGGCACCATAGGCATGGACAATCCCCGTACTCAATTCAATGTCTTCGTTGGGAATCGTTCCGGCAATGGCCATACTACCGACAATGTCTGAAGCTATTGCCGCAATCGCTAATGCCAGCATCACTTTCGGGTATACCCGCGGATTTTTTAAATCCTTCACGTGGGGCGCTGAACCTTCAGCACCCGCAAAAGCTAACATGAACGGTACAAAGCCAACTAACACACCACCGCTCCAATTACGCGGCAAAATACTATGGAAATTAATGTCAATCAGCATCGGGTTGCCTTGGGCAAGATAAAGGATAAAAATACCTAGTAAGAAGAAAACAGGAATAATAACACCTAACGTAAAGCACCACTGGGCAATGCGCCCTGTGACTTTAGTTCCCCGTTGTTGGGCAATGATCAATCCCCATAAAATCACCATCATCAAAATAAACTTGACCACCGCGTTATTATTCATAATCGGTAAGCCTAAAGTGATGGATAAACAACCGATGATGAAGTACATCATGGTGTTCATCCCAACAGTGATATGCACCCATTGGTAAAACAATGCAGCCCAGCCAGTTTTTTCGCCGAGCATATTCCGGGACCAAGTAAAAATACCACCTTTGCTCCAACCATCGATTGAAGCCATTTCACCGGCGACTTTGGTTACCGGAATAAACCACAAAATACCGGCCATAAATAAATAAAATAATGCTGTTGGACCCTGCTTAGCAAAAGCTGCAAACCCATACACCGTCATGACCATGGAAGTGGTCATCGAAAATAATTGAAAACCGGTGATTTGATTGGCGCTTTTGATGCTTTCAGCTTGGGATTCAACGTCATTTTTCGCCATATACAACACATCCCCTTTACACAGGTCTTCGAGTTAGTTAAGCACTAAACTAACTCAGCCCCCTTTTTGACTACAGGTTGAGCGTAAATCAGAATCACACGCGTGAGAATAGACAGAAAAACCTAGGTGTCTAGCAACTAGACACCTAGGTTAAAGTGTGTGGTTATTTTGGTTGGAGATTCTTGATAAGCTAGTTTTTTAGCGAAAGTTTTCGGCCACTTATTGCACGATTTTGCCAGCACTACCGTAGACGTGCTGTAGCAGGCAACTGTCTTGGCAAATTTTGTCTTTGCAAGTTCTGTTTTTGTGTGCCTAACAGGACTTTTAATTGGGAGATGTCAACATCTAGTAGTTCATCCACCAATTCTTCTGGTTCTTTGCGTAAGCCTTCCGTGAACCAATCAATAATAATACCTTGTAACCCGTACTCGAATAATTTCCATGGTTTCTGCGGGAAATTTGTTTGGACCTCTCCTTGTGGTGTACGTGCTAAAACGCCTTGTAACATCGCATCCACCGATTGCAAGACAAAATCTGTGAACATTGAATAAGCTTGTGAATCGACAATGTGCCCCATAAAAGTGCGCCGTTGCGCGATTACATTGAAAATCTTCAAATAGCATTTTCGCCAATCCGAATAAATCATTTCTGCAGCAAGCCGCTGTGAAAGTTGTTCTAACGTATATTGCAGACAATCGAATTTATCTTGAAAATGGTAATAAAAAGTCTGACGGTTAAAAGTAGTCTTCGAGACAATCAATTTAACTGATATATCATCAAAGGACATATTTGTCACTAGTTTCTCCAATGAGGTACTTAACGCTTGTTTGGCTGTTGGTTCCATTAAAATCACTCTTTCCAAATTTGTTTAACACTATCAGCAACAACTCCTACATCTAAAACGATGCGTCAACCGTCAGCGGTGAATTTAAATCGACCATAAAAGCATTAAGCTTAACGTTATTGAAAAAATAGTTTGTACAAACTTGCGCGAAGTGCCATTAGCAGGCAACTGCCTGTCACCTTTTAAGTGTCAGACAGTTGCTCAATTCAGCTATAGACTTACGCAATTGGGTTAGCTGGATTCGAACCAGCGCATAATGGAGTCAAAGTCCATTGCCTTACCACTTGGCTATAACCCAAAAATGAAAATGACCCGTACGGGATTTGAACCCATGTCGCTGCCGTGAAAGGGCAGTGTCTTAACCGCTTGACTAACGGGTCTTAAATACTATCGCTTACAAATTTTATTATGCGACAGATATTGTTGTGATGCACTAAACAACATAGGCTTTGTGTCTAGTTGCAGTTAAAAAATGTGCCCTAAGACAACTAACTTCACTAATTACTAAAAAATCTGGGTACTTCAGCTTTGAAGCTACCCAGATTTTTACATTAGTAAAAGCTGTCCCAGGACACCTATTTAAACAAAATCAGCCTAACCACTGAACATGTTAGGCTGCTAGCCAGTATTTGGCTGGCAAAAATACTTAATTACGCAACAGTTGATTGTGGTGTTTGCACGACCACAATATCTTTTATCGTCCGAATTTTATGGTGACGAGCTGCTTCGATTTCAGCTTTGGTAAACCGTTTGGTTGTCGCAACTGGTTGTTCTGAAAACAACTGCTGACACGCAAAGTCAATTTCTTCATCGCGAATTTTTCGATTGCGGTTGGTTAAAATCAGATCAACATTATCAAAGTCATCAACATAGTAAACACTAGTATTACCGAGTGTATATTTGCGGAAATAACGGATGGGTTGTTGCCCATACAGAAAAGTAATGGTATTAGGAATCATTTTACGTAAACTCACATTGACTTTAATTGGCACTTCAATCAATTTCATAACGGTATCCTCCCTTAATGATGTCAAAACAGCAGGTTTTTTATTGTTGTTATTATTTTATCGGAAAGAAATGAGAAGCACTAGTTTTTTGCACAACGTAAAGATGTCATTTTTATGAAAAAAGTTTACAATAAGAATTAAGTACGGAAGATAAATTTGGAGGCATTCATTTGATTACATTAAAATCAGCTCGGGAAATTGAAGGCATGCGGCGTTCAGGTGCCGTTTTAGCCGGTGTCCACTTAGGTTTACGTGACATTATCAAACCAGGCTTATCAACTTGGGAAATTGAAAAATTTGCGCGGAAATACATTAGCGAACACGGTGCAATTGCATCAGAAATGGGCTTTGATGGTTACAAATACGCTACTTGCGTTAGTGTCAACGATGAAGTTGCTCATGGCATCCCGCGCCGTGGCTTAATTCTTAAAAACGGTGACATCGTCAAAGTTGATATGTGTGTTAACTTAGACGGTTACGAAAGTGATTCTTGCTGGTCTTACGCTGTAGGCAACGTCTCACCTGAAATCAAACGCTTGATGGCAGTCACTAAAAAGTCGTTGTATTTAGGAATCGATCAGGCAGTTATTGGTAATCGGATCGGTGATATCGGTCACGCAATTCAACAATACACCGAAGTTGAAAATGGTATGGGTGACGTGCGGGAATTAATTGGCCACGGTATTCAACCGACCATCCATGAAGATCCAGCTGTTCCCCACTACGGTGAAGCCGGTAAAGGCCTGCGGTTACGTGAAGGCATGACCATTACCATTGAACCAATGATCACTACGGGTACATGGCACTTAGACACTCGAGTAGTTCCCCATGACACTTGGGAATACTACGCTACCGCAGATGGCTCCATGGCCGCACAATACGAACACACACTAGCTATCACCAAAGAAGGCCCAAAGATTTTAACCTCACAAGATCCAAAAGAAGACGCAAAATATTTATAAAAAAGAGTGCTGGAACAGACGCTTAGCTGTTGAGTATTAGCCTAAGAAAACTGGATGATTCGCGAAGCGGATTGTCCGGTTTTCTGTAGCTAGACGGAAGAAGCTGCTGGTTAAACCACATTTAAGCAATCACACCAAAAGCACTTAATGACCTAACCACTAAAACAAGAACACAATGTTGAAAACTACGGGTTAAAATAATTTTAATCCGTGGCTTTTTTGTTAGAACCTTCATGTCGCTAGTCCCGCAGCAGATTAAGCGAACATTTTTAGCAAAATGGCCGGTTGACATACGGGAACGTAAGTTTGTATGATGGAGCTATCACATAGAAAGAAGCTGAAGCGATTATGCCAACCACCAACACAGATATGACCACTATTCCAGTAAACGCTGATACTTATCTTGTTCTTCGTCCTGAAGCTAGTTATGACTTAGAAGTTCGCCGCCGCCATGCCAATACAAGTTATTCAATTGGCAAAATGAACTATAAGTACCATCATGACACCTTTGCATCCTTTATCTTTAAAATTTTCCCGCAGATTAACATGCTAGAAATTCATGATTTACAAAAGGCAATCAACCAATACCTAGATTAAGCACTTCCTACTTTTAGGGGCTGTAACAAAAGTAACACTTTTGTTGCAGCCCTTTTTTGCTAGCAAACATTATTTTATAACCATGGCTTAACAAGTAATAGTTACCATTTTATGTCACACGTACGGTTTGTATTTTGATAACCATTTTCGCTTTCAGAAAAAGAAAGGTGAGCTTGTGGCATGACAAGCTTTGATAATTTTCCTTCTTTTTTAAATTTTGAAAACACCATGTAATCCTATACTATCAATTACTTTTCCTGCAAACTTATCAATGACAATTTAAGAGTCGGAATTTGAGATTTATTTATTTGGTTTACCTAAAAAATGAGTTGAATTATTTAGTTTCTGTTGTACAATGGCAATAGTCTGTTGGACTGAAAAAATTGAAAGGCGTGAAAATCACATGAGTGAAAACGAAACACCGCGTAAGCATAAATTGATTGAATACGCGAACGGCCCTTCACTGGAGGAAATCAACGGTACTGTCGAGGTTCCTAAAGGAAAAGGCTTTTGGCGAACGCTTTTTATGTATTCTGGCCCAGGTGCGTTAGTCGCCGTTGGTTATATGGATCCCGGTAACTGGTCAACATCAATTACCGGTGGTCAAAATTTCCAGTATTTATTAATGTCCGTCATCTTAATGTCAAGTTTAATTGCAATGTTACTTCAATATATGGCAGCTAAACTTGGCATCGTAAGTCAGATGGATTTAGCCCAAGCTATTCGTGCGCGCACTAGCCGGCCTTTAGGCATTGTGTTATGGATTTTAACTGAGTTAGCAATTATGGCGACAGACATCGCCGAAGTTATCGGTGCAGCGATTGCGTTATACCTATTATTTGATATTCCGTTAATGATTGCCGTCTTTATTACTGTTTTAGATGTTTTGTTACTGCTATTATTAACCAAAGTCGGTTTTCGGAAAATTGAAGCAATCGTTGTTTGTTTGATTTTAGTTATTTTATTAGTGTTCGTTTATCAAGTTGCGTTATCAAAACCAGACTGGGGTGGCGTTTTTACCGGTTTAATTCCGAACGCTGAAACCTTCTCCAGTAAGCCTGAAATTGGTGGCCAAACACCTTTGACTGGCGCTTTAGGGATCATCGGTGCCACGGTAATGCCGCATAATCTGTATTTACACTCTGCGATTTCCCAGACGCGTAAAATTAACCATAAAGACGAAGAAGATGTTGCCCGGACAGTTCGCTTTACCAGCTGGGACTCAAACATCCAGTTAACCGCAGCTTTCTTTGTCAATGCGTTATTACTGATTATGGGGGTTGCCGTTTTCAAAACAGGTGCCGTCAAAGACCCATCATTCTTTGGTTTATACGAAGCTTTATCCGATACATCGACTTTAAGTAACGGTGTGTTAATCAGCGTTGCTAAATCTGGTATTTTGTCCGTTCTTTTTGCCGTTGCCCTGTTAGCTTCCGGTCAAAACTCAACCATTACTGGTACTTTAACGGGTCAAGTGATCATGGAAGGATTCATCCATATGCGGATGCCACTGTGGTTACGGCGTTTAGTGACACGGTTGATTTCCGTGATTCCAGTTATCATCTGTGTCATGATGACTAGCGGAAAGAGTGCAATTGATGAGCATACGGCGCTGAATACGCTGATGAATAATTCACAGGTCTTCCTGGCATTTGCCTTGCCGTTTTCTATGGTGCCGCTGTTGATGATGACCAATAGCCGTGCTGAAATGGGGGCAAGGTTTAAAAACTCATGGTGGGTTAAAGTGCTAGGCTGGATTTCTGTCGTCGGTTTGACTTACTTGAACTTAATCGGTTTGCCTGGGCAGATCGAAGCCTTCTTTGGCGATCACCCAACTGCAAGTGAAGTGGTCATGGCAGATAACATCGCCTATATTCTCATTGCAGCAGTGCTGGCTTTGCTAGCTTGGACCGTCTATGATCTTTACCAAGGCAACAAACGCCATGAAGCAAATTTAGCTGCCTTAGCTGAAAAAGAAGCACAAGAAAACACTAAAGAATAGTGATATTAAATAGTGACTGTACTCAACTGCTTCGGTACAGTGACAGAATGGGCGTAATTCACTCATGTGAGTTACGCCCATTTTTTATTAGCAAATAACCTAGTATAGTTTCACAAATTCATTAAAGTTATGCCCCAACTGAATCACAGTCGGTGCAATATGGTATGATTTGAGTAGTTAAACTGACTAAAAAATTATCGCGAAATGAAATTTGTAGGAGAATCAATATGGAAACACTTTATCGAAGCACACGCGATCAAACTGGCCATACGGTTACCGCCTCACAAGCAATCTTGCAAGGCTTACCGCAAGATGGCGGCCTGTACGTTCCAGTTGATCTGCCTGATTTAAACTTAGATCTTGCAAAACTAAGTACCGCTTCTTATCAAGAAATTACCTACCAAGTCATGCAGGCATTCTTCAGCGACTTTACTGCTGAAGAATTGCGTGATTGCATTAACCAAGCTTATGCGCAGCAATCAACCATCGCCCCTTTAAGAAAATCACAAGACGGCTATTTTTTGGAATTATTTCATGGGCCGACTTTATCTTTTAAAGACTTAACCATGGCGCTTTTACCGCAACTTTTATTGACAGCAGCGCAAAAGCAAACCAGTGATAAAGATTTAGTCGTGCTGACTGCGACAACTGGCGCTGCCGGTAAAGCCGCATTAACTAACTTTGCTGGTGTGACTGGTGTTAAAGCACTCAGCTTTTACCCAGAAGCAGATATCAGTGCGATTCAAAAGCAACAACTAGTGGCTCAAACTGGCAATAATACTGCCGCCATTGCTTTAGCCGGCAATTTTGATCAAGCACAAACACAGGTTAAATTATTATTAAACGACCAAGAACTCCGGCAACAATTAGCCCGCAATCATTATCAACTAGCCGCCGCAAACTCATTGAATATTGGCGTTCTCATTCCCCAAATCGCTTATTATATCTACGCTTATACGCAGTTATTAAACCAAAAAACGATTACTTTAGGCACTAAAATTAATTTCAGTGTCCCTACTGGTAATTTTGGCAACATTTTAGCAGGTTACTACGCCCAACAATTAGGCGTCCCAATCAATAAACTTATCTGTGCAACTAACCGCAACGATGTTCTCAGTCACTTTTTCCAAACTGGCACTTACGATATTAATCGTAAATTCTACGCTACCTCTGCACCTGCTTTAGATGTTTTTATTGCCAGTGATTTGGAACGGTTATTATTCCGGTTAACTGGGCATAATCCAGAACAAACCAAGCGCTTAATGACCACATTAATCACTACTGGACATTACGAAATCAACCAAGCCATGTTCGCCGAACTAACTAGTTTTTATGCTGGCTCAGCTGATGATGCCGCAATTACCAAGGAAATCAACCGGATATTCCGTGAAAATCAATACACCATCGATCCGCACACGGCCGTTGCATCCGCAGTTGCCCGGCAATATCATCAGCAAACAAACGACAAAACATTGACCATTACGTTAGCCACCGCCAGTCCATTCAAATTCCCGAACACAATTTTAGCGGCTTTAGCTGGTAAACGTGAAAGTCAAGATGGCATTCTAGCCGCGCAACGACTAGCTGATTTCATTAATTTGCCATTACCAGACGTACTGGGCAAATTAATCGGCGCACCTGCCTTACAAAAATGGACCACAACACCAGACAAAATGTACCAAACTATTATTGATGTTTTACGGCTACATGCTTAACTAAAATTTAAACCTGCACCAGCAACTGCTGGTGCAGGTTTTTTTATTATGCATTATTAGAAGTTTCCCATCGCTGCCGTAAACGTACTGGAACAGACAGCTGTTTCCGTTTGCCATGGTTCAACTCGGTGGTTTGTGCCGTAGTTGAATGGCCAACGTCTGGAACATGAAAGATTTTCGGCACGAAAATCACCCTTTTCTGTGGAATAGTAGCTACGTTTAGGTACCAATTTGCTACGCAAATCAGCACCTAAACTAGGCTAATACTCAATCTCTTTTATGCAATTAATCACCATCACTGCCGTAAACGTGCTGCCGCAAGCAACTTCTTCCGTCTAACTGTAAATAGCGAGCCATTCACTCCGTGAATAACTCGCTATTTTACGTTAGTACTCAGAAGCTAACCGCTTGCGGCAGCACTCTTTACTTTTTCCTCATCTTTTTTTAGGTTTTATTTAAGCCGTGGTCGTTACACTGGGTTTAATCATTAAAGCAAGGGATGAGCAATATGATTCTTGATTACAAAAAAGAAATGCAAAACATTATTACTGCCCAGCTGGTTGCTGTTCATTATCCGCAAATCATCGCGCAAGGCGAAGATGGTAATTTAATTAACGTAAATATTTCTGAAAAACAACGGACTGACCCACTTTTTTGGGCAGCACTTAAAAACATTTTACAAGCCGGGTTATGGATTCCTGTTGGGCGTCATTTTCACCAATTACTCTCTTTTGATTGGCTAGTTCCCACGCCAACAGCCTAAATCTCAATTCACAAAGGAAGTGTTGACCCATGTTAAAATTAATCGAAACCATTCTTGTTGCTATTTTTACCCCAATTTTTCTTGGTCAAGCTAGTGTTTTGTGGATCAACCATCAAACCAAACGATCACCACTTTTACATCAGAAAGAAAATCATAAATAATAAAAAGCAGTGGCAAATCATTTGCCACTGCTTTTTGCATTACATCATCGGTTGTTGTTTCACTTGTGTTTTGACTAAATCATTATAAAATGCTGCATAGGTGGCATTTTGATAAGGCGCAATCCATAAAAAGCCGATGCCTAAAGTCAAAACTCCCAATAAATCCCAACCTAAAAAGCTTAATACCAATAAAAAGTAATCCATTTTATGACCATACATCAATTGCCGGCTTCGGGTAATCATTGCCAGCAGACTGATTGGTTGTTTGCCAGCCAAGCGCACATCTTGGTAAACCATATAAGTTTGCCGGTAAGCAAATGCTTTAATAATTCCTGGAATAATAAATAACATTGTCCACAACGAAACAAATAAATTAATGATAATTACCAGCGTCAAAACAGGCAAAAACCAGTCGCTATTAAAGACAAATAATGAATCTTGTAATGGCTTGATCTTTTGTTGCGGATTGCGTAACCAGCGTACAAATGTCAATGTCACGCCAATGCTTGCCAAAGTAATGACCAATTGGCTCACAATTTTAAATAAGCGGCTTAAAAAGCTTTTGTCATCATAGACCATACCGCTGGAAAAGATGATCCCCACTAGGACCAATGATAATAATAATGGGATTAAATTCAGTAAAATTCCGGTGCGCCAGCGGCCGTGCAACAGCGCTTTAGCCTCTGCTTTCAATTCTGCGCGCGTTTTTGACATTTAATTTTCGCTCCCAACAATTAGTTTCAGAGTCTAGTATAACTGAAATTCTGAGCTGGGGGAAATATTAACTGTTAGTTACCCGTTGCCACTGATAGGAAAATTGGCGCTGATACGCTTGGTAAATTTGGCGCTTTTTAGGCGCTTCAACCCAAGGCATCAGCTGTCGACGCTGAAAAGGATCTTTTGAGCGGCCGTGCCGTTCCGCTGGGGAATTAAAATGCACATCTAACTGCATATGTTGCCTGTCATTCCGATTAGCATAGTTAAAGGAACTAGTATTGATGAGTGCTGGAACCGGGTTTTGTTGGTGCGTAGGATCGATAAATAAAAAATTGCCTGCCCAATCTAAAATAAATTCCACGTGAAATCCATACAGACGCTTAATGTTCCATCCTGCACTGATAGGAATTCCAGTCTGACGGTCATATTTATTGTGCAGCCGCGCCCCTGCACTTTGGCTCACAGGCAAGCCCTGTTGGTGGCACCAACGATCATAAGCAAGCAAACGTGCCCAATCATTTTTGGCATCGGGAAACCGCCGCCTTAAATAAACAACATTAATCACATCAAAATAGTAACGTAACTGATGAATCATCCGGGCTAATTCAGGTTGTGCCGTATGGCCTAATCCCATTGGAAAAGCGCGTTGAACCACTTGACTGAATAAAGGCCAAAATGACGAATTAGGTTGTAAGGCCGATGTAAAGCAAGGTTGAATTTCTAAATCTGCCTGCTGATTTAACTTAGCCTGTAATCGCTGTAAAACTGCCCACAAAATAGCTTGTGCCTCAGCAGATTGCGGTTGATTGTTCAGCAATTGTGCTAAAGCCGTATTAAATGTTGGTTCGCCAATTAATGTGTTTTGGGGTAAACGTTGAACAGTCATCGTGCACTTCCTTCACCCAATATTTAGCTTGATAACCTTCATGCTGGCAATAGTTTAGCATTTGTTAACAGTGCGGGCAAAAATTTTAAGTGACTGCTATTTAGAATTGCTTCTTGATAAATTTTCTAGTCGTATAATTGAAGAAAAATAAAATAAAAAAGATATTCAATCCTAAATGATAAATAAACCAAGGAACTGAGAATTGCGGACTATTAGTTAATGAAAAATAACCTGGCATCCAAACGTTTAAACCATCAATTTTAGCTAGAAACATCAAAAAAATATAAACACCTAACGTAAAAAGTGTAGCTTGAAAGCTATTTTTATCAATCGCAAAGAAAAAGGCAATTGCAATCATTAATATTAAAAAAATTAAATCAGAAAAGCTGATCAACAATAACTGTAAACTAAATCTACTAACCATTGCCGCATTACCAGATGGAATCATTAAAGTAAAATAAAACAAACAAGAAAAGCCCATATTAAGCATGAAAACAGCAGTCACTAATAAGATCATCGTTATAAACTTTGCTTGAATTAATTGCTTTCTAGAACTCACCCTTAAGATTTCTAATAGAATTTGCCCATCAATCGTTTCTGAACCAAGTATACTTGCACTTAAATAAGTAAAGAAAATTAATGGTAATCCTAACATCATTAAAAGTTTCCACATACTGGTCATAAATACAACTAAATCAATATGACCAGAAATCGTAATAAAATGCCAATGAATAAGCGGTAGCGTCAAGAATCTTGTGTAAATGAAATGCCTTCGTACATATAATATGTATC
>NZ_AYYI01000076.1 GCF_001436505.1 Loigolactobacillus rennini DSM 20253
CATAGTAAAACCCCTAACGTTGGATTTAGTTGTCCAACGTTAGGGGTTCACTTTACAGCTTAATTTTATTTTCTAATTTGTTTTTGCTAAACTTAATTTGTTAAGCAGAATTAACCTTGTTTCAATCATCTTTAAACATAGCGGGCTTGATGACCCCCAATCCTTTAAGGAGTGAGTATATGACCTATCGAGCATTAGTTTTCTTTGATCTAGATGGTACCTTGATGAATCCGCAAACACAAATCGACGCTGACGTACAACAAGCTTTGCAACAACTACGCCAACGCAATATTTTACCCATCATTGCAACGGGACGAACACCTGGAGAAATTCCTGATGTTTTTGCACAAGCCGGCGTTGACACTTACGTTGCGCTCAATGGCGGATTACTAGTTTATCAGAGTCAACCAATTTATACCGGCGCCATTGACAAAAAGATCATTCATGAATTACGAGAGATTACCCAACAACACGGTGATGCACTAGCTTTTTATAATCGCACTAGTGTTCGAGTATCCCGCTTAACGCAAACCGCAAAAGCACAATATGATTATGTTAGCACACCTTATCCAAAAATTGATCCTGACTTTTATCAATCAAATCCGGTTTACATGATGTTAGTCATCACCACACAAAATGATAAACGCTACACTTACCCATACGGCGATCAGCTAACTTTTTACCGCAATAGTCCTTATGCACTGGACACCGTTTTAAAAGGTGAATCCAAGCAAACTGGAATAGTCAAATTAATCGAAAAAATGGGCTTAACAGACGTGCCGACTTATGCTTTTGGCGATGGCATTAATGACGTTCCAATGTTAGAAACAGTAGATCATCCCATTGCAATGGGTAATGGCATCACTGCCATCAAAGACCGAGCAGAATATATCACTGCTAAAAATACTGAGGGCGGCATAATTCAAGGATTGAAGTATTTTGATTTACTTCCTTAATTTAAGCATTAAAACTACCATCAGTCAGTAACTGCTTTTTAATAAACGCAAACACCGGTTAACCTACAATCGCAGGCTAACCGGTGTTTACTATGACAATAATTAGTTTAATGCGGGCAGCATTAATTTACAGCAAGCGAAACAGTGACCTATTCTTTCTTAAATTTCACCATAAATGCTAATAGTTGTTTATTGGTTAATTTACCTGCTGGTTCCGCACCATTATTAATCTGTACGGCGCCTTCTTTTTGCAATGCCGGTAAAGCCTCTCCAATGGTTTGATGATTATCAAATGCTGGCAACTTGTTATCTATTGCTGCCATAGGTTCTAGATAACCCAATACTTTCAAGCGGTTCAAATAAACACCATAGATGTCATTGGTCTGCGTAGACGCAAACATTTGACTGACAAAATGATTAGCAGGATGCTGTGCAATATCGTCTGGCGATCCCACTTGGACTAATTTTCCTGCTTGCATGACACCCACTCGATCACCTAACTGCAATGCTTCATTCATATCATGGGTGACAAAAACAATGGTGCTTTTTTGACGCTGATGAATTTTTAACGTCAATTTCTGCAGTTGCGCCCGTGAAATGGGATCAAGCGCACTGAAAGGCTCATCCATTAAAACAACTTGTGGTTGAGCAGCAAAGGCACGAATGATGCCCACACGCTGTTGCTCACCACCAGATAGATCGCTAGGTAAACGTTGTGCGTATGTTTGTGCATCTAAACCAACTTCGCTTAACAAAGCCGTCACACGTTGCTTAATTTTTGTTGCTGGCATTTTTTTCATTTCGGGAATCAAGCCAATATTTTGGGCGACCGTCATATTAGGAAATAATGCAATTTGTTGCAGAACATATCCCATCTGCAACCTTAATTCACGCAACGGAATGCTTGTTAACGGCCGGTTTTGATAATAAATTTCGCCAGTAGTCGTTTCTTCCAGACGGTTAATCATCTTTAACGTTGTTGTTTTACCACTACCAGAAGCACCAACTAAAACAAATAATTCGCCAGCTTCGATGGTTAAATTTAAATCTTTCACTGCATCTTGAGTCCCAAACCGTTTCCCTACTTGGCGAAACTCGATACTAGTTGATTCTGCCATCATTAATCGCCTCCTAACAAATGATGTTCGCTTAGATAGCGGTGCGCTACTTTAGCAGCTGATTGCCGTTTAACGTTCACTTGATAGTTCATCCGTTGCATATCAGCTGCAGATATTTTATTTTTCAGCCGGTTCAAGCTATGAACAATTTCTGGATGAGCTTTAGCCGTTTCTGTCCGTAACAACGGAGCTCCTTGATAAGTCGGGAAAAGGTGCTGGTCATCCTGTAAAACAACAAAATCATATTGCGGAATTTGTGAATCTGTTGAATAACCGTCTACAACGTTCACCTTACCTTGACGTAGCGCTTCATACCTTAAATCAGCCGACATCGATTGCGTCTTAAAATTAAGTCCATAACGTTTTTGAATCCCTTTATAACCATCAGTACGATCCAAAAATTCCAGATCAAAACCAGCATTAACTTGATCGGAAATACGATCTAAATCACTAATCTTTTTTAAATGGTATTTGTTCGCAAAATCACGTCGTACCACTAATGCATAGGTGTTATTGTATTTCATTGGTGGTAAATACGTTAATTGCTTTTTCTGCAAAGCCTTTTTAGCTTGCTGATAAGTTGCTGCTGGATCTCCTGTTGCTTGATGTGTTGTTTTCACTAAACTTTCTAAAACTGTCCCGGTAAATTCTGGATATACCGTGATTTGGTCCGTTTTTAACGCATTAAATAAAAATGATGTTTGCCCAAAATTAGGTTTTAATGTCACTTTAACATTAGGGTTATCCTTTTCAATTAATTCCTTATACATATTGATCAGCACATCAGGCTCTGAGCCTAGTTTACCAGCGATTGTAATGGCAACTGGCTTAGGACGCACTAACCGGTAAACACCAAAACCACCGCCAATCGTGAGTAAAGCAGCTGCAGTAATCAGCACGGGCTTTAATCTTAAATGCCGAATGTGGCGCAACCCAAAACTGAGTATGATAGCTAATAAAGCAGATGCTAAAGCACCGATTAATGTCATCGTATTATTATTGCGGTTAATACCTAATAAAATAAACGTTCCTAAACCACCAGCACCGATTAAAGCAGCCAATGTCGCCGTGCCAATGATCATTACCATAGCCGTTCGAACTCCAGACAAAATAACAGGAAAAGCTAATGGCAATTCAACCTTACGCAATTTTTCCCACCGGGTCATTCCAAACGCAGTTGCTGCTTCTTCAAGGGATGGATCAATTTCTGTCAAACCAGTATAAGTATTTTGAAATATTGGCAACAATGCGTAAACCACTAACGAAATCACTGCAGGAACATTGCCTATCCCTACTAATGGAATCAGCATCCCTAACAACGCCAGTGATGGAATAGTCTGTAAAACACCAGCAATTTGTAAAAAGAAATTTGCAATTTTAGGCCGCGGAATAACCCAAATTGCTAATGGAATCGCAATTACCAACGCAATTAACAAGGATACTAATGAAAGTAACAAATGTTGTCCTAAAGCGGTTAATAAATCAGCACGCTGTGCTACTAAAGTTTGGAAAAAAGTTGCCAAAAAATCCGCCTCCCATGTTTTTGATTAAAAAAAGTCCGTAACTTGGTCACTTATTGTGAAAGTTACGGACTTTAATTAGATTACCCATAATAATAAGTCAAATCACTAGCCGGTGTTGGATAAGCAGTCATCATTTGCATTAATTGCCGTTTGGTGACTTGTTTTGACATTAAAAAGGTTAAATAATTAATAACTTCCTCAGCGATGCTAGAATAAACAATAGCGCCAACTAAATGTTGTGTTTGACGATCAAAGATGGTTGTTACCCGTGCAGTTGCTTCTTTAATCCGATTAAAAGTATACCAGTTGGTTACATCTTGGTCTAATATCCGGTAACGTTGTGGCTGCTGTTTTGCATCGTCCAATTTAACACCCACTTGCGCAATTTCAGGACTAGCATAAACTACCTGCGGAATAACCGGATAAGCAATCGCCTTAACGTCAGTTGACAAAATGACTTGGGCAACATACCGACCTTCAAAACTAGCTACAGGCGTTAACTTAGGTTGCGATTTAGCCAACACATCCCCCACTGCATAAATGGCTGGATTGCTAGTTTGTAAATGATCGTTAACTGTAATTCCTTTTGCTGTACTATCAACACCAGCAGCCGCTAATGCTAAACTAGTTAATTGTGGTCGGCGTCCTGTTGCTGCAAAGACAGCATCAACATTTATTTGTTGACCAGCATTAGTAGCCAAACTGTAAGTTTCTTGGTGCTTAGTAACACTAGCCAATGTTGTATCCCAGTGGAAATGGATTCCTTTAGCTGTTAATGCTGCTGCTAGTAACTGAGTATCTTTTTCAGGAAAATCGCGTAAAATACGGTGATTATGCTGAAAAATATGCACTTGTGCACCTGCACTAACCGCAATATTGGCTAATTCTAATGCAATGTAGCCGCCACCGACAAAGGCAATCCGCGGTGGTAGTTGGGATAAGTCTAGAAAATCAGTACTGGTTTGAAGGTATTGTTTACCTTCAATATCAGGAAGCACTGGTGCTTGCCCAGTTGCAATAATAAAATGTGCCGCACGATAAATTTGATCACCAACTTGAAGTTGATCTGCACTAATAAAACGGGGCGTGCCCTGAATTGTTGCTATCCCAGCGGCCTTTAAGCCAGAACGTGTCCCTTGAGGAATTTTTTGCGTGTATTGTCTTTTAAACGTCATGAGCTCAGGCCAGTTAATGGTAGGAACACCATCCAAACCAGATTGTTGTAAACGGCGTGCTTCATCACGTGCTGCTACAGCTGAATAAAGCATCTTTTTAGGATCGCAGCCCCGATTAGGGCAAGTACCACCCCAAAGATCTGCTTCAACTACTAAAACACGTTGTTGCTCAGCCAAACCATATGCAGCCGCCAGACCACCTGGCCCAGCACCAATAACAATGGTATCAAAATCTGTTGCCATGTTGCTTCCCTCCCGCTTGAATGATCTAACAAAATAATAATTAATTGTACCCTTAGAAACTAGCATAGGCAGCGTGCGATGTAAAATCATTTACTCATTAATCTAAAAATAATAGTGAACAAAATATTAAAAAAGCCACACTAAATACCAGCAAAACAACTGCTTTAGGCAGCAAAATGATAGAATAGTGTGGCGTAAACCAATAAAAAAAACGCACGATCTCGGTGTTAGCACGGCGAGACAGTACGTTAGTGAAGGTTTAATCATAAATTTTTATCAAAATTTAAAGGTGATTCTGATAAAAGTCAATGAAAAAACACCTTGAAAATACTATAACATCATCGCGTAGACTTTACAACCGTTTAAGATTACAGTTTGATAACAAATTTTAAAAAGTCCGCGGATATTGTCCAACTAGTACGGTTACATCAACGGTGATTTGTGAAAACGGCTGTGCAACTAGCTGGCGAATTTGCTCAGTTGATGCTTGCCAATGCAATGGTGTCATCACCACTAAATCAGCAAACTGAGCTTCTGGTACCGTAAATTGATAACGTACACGTTGCGTCGTTACTTGGCCATATTTTTCTTTAAAACGTGACTGCACTTTTTGATTAGAATAATGACGCCTTGCATCATCGGCAAATAAAGCCCGCCTTAACTCTACTAAATAATCCGAATTTGGAATCACCTTAATCACTTGACCCTCTGGCGCTAGAATTCGCGAAAATTCTTGATAATTAGATGGCGAAAAAATGTTCAATACCGATTGAAAAGTTTGCGCATTAAATGGTAGCTGTGCTAAGTCTGCCACACAGAAAAAAGCTGTTGTCGGTTGCTGTGTAGCTAATTTAATGCCTGCTTTCGACAGATCAAAACCAACAGCAGTCCCAGCCTGTTTTTCTAAAAAATGAAGTGGTGTTCCCTCACCACAACCTACATCTAAAGTCGTTCCGCTAGTAATCATTTTTTGCGCAATCACTTGTAAAAATCCGTTAAATAAACCGGCCTGTAAAATACGGCGCCGACTCAGTAACATGGTACGGTTATACTCACTGTGGACTTGGTGCCGTAAGAAATAAAGGGTCCCTTGGCGATTTAAATCCAAACGGTGACCCTGAGGGCAAACTAAACTATCACTCTGAACAGCTTGATAAGGCAAATGACAAATCGGACAGCGAAATAAAGTTAAGTGCTTTTTCAAAAAGCGCTGGCTGCGTTCAATTTTTTTTAATGTCATAAAGGATCGACCTACTTTCATCAATCATTCCGATTTTTGTCTAAACACGACAGCACTTTTTAATGATAATTCGGAAATTTACCAATGCTAGATTGACTTATCTGTTATTATCCGTTAATCTACTATATGTACGAAATATAATAGACTGTTTTTATTAAAATGTTCGTCTTTTAAGGAGTGCTACATTTATGCAAGTTTTCGATTACGAAGATGTCCAATTAATTCCCAACAAATGTATTGTCGATAGTCGTTCAGATTGCCAAACCAGTGTTAGATTTGGCCCGAAAACATTTAAATTACCGGTAGTTCCGGCAAATATGCAAACCATCATCGATCCACCTTTGGCACAACAGCTTGCTAGTCAAGGCTATTTTTACATTATGCACCGATTTAATCCAGAACAACGTGCAGCATTTATCCAACAAATGCACCATAAAAATTTATTTGCCTCCATTAGTGTTGGGGTGAAGGAGGCAGAACACAACTTCATCGATCAATTAGCCAGTGCACAACAACAACCTGAATACATTACCATTGATATCGCTCATGGCCACAGTCAGCGTGTCATTGAAATGATTCAACACATTAAGCGCTGTTTTCCTGATTGTTTTGTCATTGCTGGCAATGTTGGTACACCTGAAGGCGTCCGTGAATTAGAAAATAACGGTGCCGATGCAACTAAAGTTGGCATTGGTCCTGGTAAAGCTTGCATCACCAAAGTTAAAACTGGTTTTGGTACCGGTGGCTGGCAATTAGCTGCTTTACGTTTATGCGCAAAAGCGGCGCGAAAACCATTAATTGCCGACGGTGGCATTCGTACCCATGGTGATATTGCCAAATCGATTCGCTTTGGTGCTAGCATGGTCATGATTGGTTCATTATTTGCTGGGCATAAAGAATCACCAGGAAAAGTCATTGAACATCAAGGTGCGTTATACAAAGAGTACTTCGGCTCTGCTTCAGAGTTTCAAAAAGGAGAACGTCGTAATATCGAAGGTAAAAAGATCTTAATTCCTTATCAGGGCAGCATTCAACAGACTTTAACTGAAATGCATGAAGATTTGCAGTCCGCAATATCTTATGCCGGTGGCAATAATTTACAAGCACTGACTAAAGTAAATTACGTTATTGTTAAAAATTCAATTTTTAATGGTGATCAAATTTTAGGAATTACCGGACAATTAAACCAAAATCAATACCCTACCAATCATTAATAGTCGCAAATTTTTGCTTAATTTTTTTAATGTTCAGTGTAGTAGGCGATTTGACTACCTACATGAATAGTTGGCTTAGTTGTAGCCGTTAAATAAACACCATTCCCCAAGCGATCAGATGCAGGAACCGGTGAAAACAATAAGGTGATGTGCCCAATGGTTTGTAAATTTTGATTGGCAACGTTACCCACATAAGCCACTGTATAATGCTGGTCGTCAAATGCAATCTGGTCGCCTTCTGCTAAAACCAGTTTTGGCATCAATTTTGGTTGCGCAAATTGTTGAATGACGGCAACATTTTTTAAAGCCGGTGTTGCTGTCTGATCAAATAAAATAATTAATGGATCATTGGGCATAACGGCACTCGGCCCAATGGCTGTAATTTGGCTAGTCACAACAGTACTCATAAAACTTCCTCCATAATCAATGTCCTATTTCAATTACGTCAATGATATCAGTGTAGCATAAAATAAATCTGGCGGGTAATGCTTCCCCCAATTGCGCAGTCTATGCTAAGATAACAAGAGATGCTTCAAATGAAAGGAAGTCTAAATTTTGCCGCTGAATTTATTATTAGGAAGTTATACGCGCCACGCTGGGACTGGTATTTACCAAACCAGTTTAGACACAACTAACGAAAAATTAGCGCAGCCGCAGCCTTACATTACAGCAGGAAATCCTACTTATTTAACAGTATCAAAAGCACGACGTCTGTACAGTGTACTGGCCGAGGAAAAAGCTGGTGGATTGGTTGCCTACGATTTAACAAATTTTCAAACACCACGCTTAATTAATAAATCGGTTCAACCAGGCTCCTCACCTGCTTATGTAACCGTTGATGAAGCGCGCCAATTAGTTTATTCTGCAAAATACCATATGGGGCAATTATTAATTCACCGTATTTTACCTAATGGCGGTTTAAAGCTACTCACAACAGTAACAGATCATGGTCACGGCCCTAAGCCTGAACAAGATAGTGCCCACATTCACTTTGCAGATTTAACACCTGATCGGCGCTTAGTCACCTGCGATTTAGGAACTGATGAAGTGCATACTTATCAGGTTAACTCAGCTGGCGAAGTTAAAGAAAATGCAATTTATCAAACAGCTGCCGGATTTGGTCCACGGCACATTGTTTTTCACCCTAATGGTAAATTTGCTTACCTGGTCGGAGAATTAGGCAGTGCCGTTGACGTATTACAATACCACGCGGCAACTGGCAAATTCACACATCTACAGACCATTAAAACTATTCCAGCAGATTATACAGCGCATAATGGTGCTGCCGCTGTCCGGATTTCTCAAGACGGTCGTTTTCTATATGTGTCCAATCGCGGTCATGATTCCCTAGCCGTTTTTGTAATTAATTCTGATAGTGGCCTGCTGACCTTACAGCAACTGATTGCAACTGAGGGCGAATTTCCACGTGATTTTGCGCTTGATCCATTCGAAAAATATTTAGTTTGTGCTAATCAAAATTCCAGCAACTTAACTTTATTTACACGAAATGCCCAAACAGGTAAATTACATTTGAAGCAAAAGGATATTCCTTGTACAGAGCCTGTTTGTGTCTGCTTTTTACCATTTTAAACCTGCAATAAAGGAAGAATTAACATGCTAATTAAAGAAGTTAACTTAGAAAATTTCACTCATTTACCACAGGCTATCCGAAATGGCGCTAACCGCGTTGAATTATGCGATAATATGGCAGTTGGCGGTACTACTGTCAGTTATGGTGTCATGGCAGAAACCGTGCGTTACGCCCATGATCATGATATCGCTGCATTTGTAATGATCCGGCCGCGTAGTGGTAATTTTGTTTATAACGATTTAGAATTACGCATGATGGAAGCAGACTTATTCACTGCACAAAAATTAGGTGCAGATGGTGTGGTTTTTGGCTGTCTAACAGCAGACAATCAGATTGACCAAGAAGCAATGGAAATGTTGATTGGTGCTGCCGGCGGAATGGCCATTACGTTCCACATGGCTTTTGATCAAATTCCGGCAGCACAGCAACCAGCAGCCATAACTTGGTTAGCCGATCATCAAGTCACACGAATTTTGACACATGGCGCACCTTTAAATGAACCTTTAAATTTAGCTGCCTTAAAGCAAACCATTGCAGCTGCTAATAACCGCTTAATTATTTTACCCGGTGGCGGTATCACCGATAAAAATGCGACTAAAATTGCAACCCAATTAGGAGTTAAAGAAGTTCATGGTTCAAAAATTGTTGGCTCACTAGTTTAATCATTTAATAGCACTTCAATCGTCAAACAATAATCAAAAAGGGGGCAGTAACAAAAGTAATACTTTTTTGTTACTGCCCCCTTTTTTAATGACGAACATTTCCTATAAACCTGCAATTTTCACCAAAGGTCTAATCTAGTGCACAACTAGCCACTTTATATCGCACACATTTTAATTTGAGTTTTAATTAAATTTCCATAGTTATGTTAATTTTGCCAATGAGTTTTAATAAAGCGCTCACGACCGCCTTGTTCTTCAATATCGTACCGCCAAGGCTGCTTCTTATAAAAATCTTGGTGTTCTGCTTCTGCCGGATAAAAAGGCTGTGCTGATTCAATTTGTGTGACGATCGGTTTATCAAAACGACCACTAGTTGCTAATTCTTGTTTCGATGCTTCTGCAATGGCACGTTCGTGTTCATCATTGACATAAATAACCGGCCGGTAGCTGTCACCGCGATCTTGAAACTGTCCCATTGCATCAGTAGGATCTGTTTGTTGCCAATAAATTTCAACTAACTGTGCATATGAAATAACAGCTGGATCATAAGTGATTTCAACTGCTTCAGTGTGCCCAGTCATGTGGCTTGCAACTTGTTCATAAGTTGGATTAGGGACTGTGCCGCCCGTATAGCCGGAAATAACTTTTTCAATACCAGGCTGCGTGTCAAATGGTTTCACCATACACCAAAAACAACCGCCAGCAAATATTGCTTTTTTTAGCATTATTATTTTCCTCCTTTACACGAAAAGCTTTTTATAAGCGCCGTAACCCTTTGCTTCTAACTCTGCAACCGGAATAAATTTGAGTGCTGCTGAATTAATACAGTAACGTAGCCCACCCCGATCACTAGGGCCATCAGGAAAAACGTGTCCTAAATGTGAACCGGCCTGTCGACTACGAACTTCTGTCCGTGTCATACCATGCGACGTATCAATGTGCTGGTTTAAAACCCGTTTAGATAAAGGTTGCGTAAAAGAAGGCCAGCCGCACCCTGCATCGTATTTATCTTGTGAACTAAATAATGGCTCGCCACTAACCACATCCACGTATATTCCCGGTTCAGAAAACTGATCATACTGACCACTAAAAGGCCGTTCAGTGGCAGCATGCTGCGTAACTTCATAAGCTTCAGTTCCAATTCTTTGCTTCAAGTCTTGATCTTTTTGCGCCATTGCAGAAAACCACCTTTATTTAAATGAGTTGTGTACAATTTAAGCTTATCATGCTCGCGTTTAGCTTAAGAGTCAACTGTTCTGCTTGTGCACAGCGTTAAATAAAAAATGTGTGCTAATCCTATCAGTGATCAGTACACATTTGTTTCTTTTTACTGTCCAACAAAGGACGTAATGAAATATTGGGCAATACTAAAATAAATTAACACACTAGTTAGGTCACTCAAAGTTGAAATAAACGGTCCGCTGGCAACTGCAGGATCAAAACCTAATCGTGCCATCAACCCGGGGATAAAACTACCAGCTAAGTTAGCGACGATGATCGCACAACACATTGCCAAACCGATGACAAATCCCAACGTAAAACTGTGCTTCCAAAAACCGACCACAAGCGTAATGGTTAAGCCTGTGACAATGCCAGTCAGTAAACCAGTAATCAATTCAGTCAATAGCGATCGTAAAAAAGTACGCTCCTGTTCTGGAAAGGCCAAACGGCGTACCGCAACGGCCAAACTTTGCGTGCCTGCATTACCGGCAGTCCCAGTAATCAGTGAAATAAATACTGCCAAGACACTGGCTTCACTAACTAAGCTTTCATAATGATTAATTAAACTGGCTGTGGACATTCCCAGAAATAACAAAGTAATGAGCCAAGGCAACCGTTTAACCGCTGCTTTAACTGGATTTTCCGTAGTGTCTTCAACGTCAACACCGGCTAATCCAGAGTAATCCGATGCTGCTTCATCATCAATAACATCGATAATGTCATCCACTGTAATAATTCCCAGTAGTCGGTTACTATCGTCTGTTACCGGCACAGCAAAAAAGCCATAATCACGAATCGTTTGGGCGACGCTTTCCTGATCATCAGTCACTTGGACCGAAATCACACGTTCATTCATAATCTCATAAACCATAGTTTCTTGATTATTCACGATTAGATCACGTAACGAAATAATCCCCACTAAACGGTTCTCAGTATCCATGACGTAGACATAGTAAATTAATTCTGCGTCAGCTGCTTTTTCTCGTAATGCATACATGGCTGAAGCTAAAGTCTGGTTGGCAGCAATGGCAATAAATTCTGTGGTCATGATCGCACCGGCAGTTTGATCATCATAATGTAATAAACTGCGCATATTCAAAGCAGATTGCCGCGGCATCTGAGTTAGCAACCGGTTGATCGCCGGCTTATCCAAATGCTCTAAAATATCAACTGCATTATCAGTATACATTTCAGTCAATACTTTAGCCGCAAAATCTGATTTCATCTCTGCTAAAAATTCCGGCATTTGCTGATTATCATCATCGATATCATCAAAGAAATTACCCACTTCATTCGCAGTTAAAATGCGATAAAGAGCCAGACGTTCTGAGCGATTTAAACTCAAAAAAAACTGTGCTTGTTCCCAATGATGCAACTCCAAAAAGGCGGTTCGAAACGCGGTGGGATCCTCGGCGGCCAGCAGTCGCTTCAAACGCCTCGTCTGTACTAACCAAATTTGACTTTCTGTGTCTGCCAATTTTCCTCGCCTCTTTCTTATTTTGTTTCGAATCGTAGTAATTGTTGTAAATCAGTTGGTAAAGGACTATTTATAGTCAAAGTCCGCTTTAAAAAAGGATGGTAAAATTTTAACTGTGCACAATGTAAGGCTGGTCGACTTAACCCACCAACTTTAGGACCTGCATAAAGCTGGTCTCCTAACAAAGGATGCCCAATTGTCGCAAAATGTACGCGAATCTGATGCGTGCGACCAGTATGCAAGTGAATGCGTACCAAAGTGGCTGTTGGTAGTTGACTGACTTGCCAATATTCTGTTAAAGCAGTGCGGCCACCTACGGCAGTTGTCCTTTTTATGAATGAATGTGGTGCTCGTTTAATCGGCCAAGTGAGTCGATTATGTTGGGACGCTAAATGGCCGCGCACGATCGCTAAATAATTTTTCTTTAAGCGTCCGGTTTGTAATTGTTGTGCTAGTAATGTATGAGCAAATGCATGCTTAGCAAATAACATGACACCAGAAGTACCACGGTCAAGTCGTGTCACCAAGTGAATCACTTGATTAGTATAACCTTGACGCTGATAATACCCTAATACACGTTGTGCCATTGAATCTAAAGGATGAGCATGTGCCGGTAACGAAGCCACTTGCGCAGGCTTATCAATGATCAAGAAGTGTGCATCTTCCCATAAAATTTGTAGCGGTGTACCTGAAGGTGTTAGCGGAGCTTGTGCGGGTTCAGGCGGTAATTTAACCGTCAGTGTTTGCCCAGGTCGCAACATCGTTTTAACCGTCACTGGCATTTTTGCAACTTGCAGTTGACCGCCATAAAATTTAATCTTCTTTAACAGCGTTCGCGACATCCCTCTTTGCTGTAAAAATTTTCGTACACTTTGTTTGCTGTCTCCCAGATATTGCCAATTAAAAATCATGGTTGCTGTTTTTCACCAATAAAGGCATCCTCCACGCGGTTCCAAAAATGCATGTGCCGATTACCAGCAAAGGCAATGCGCTGGTCTGCAATTCGATAACGAATTGATTTAATGGGACGCCGTTTTGGCACAGCACGATCAACAGTCATCAAATATTCGGCTGCTTTTGCTTCTGGATAAATGTCAATCCATTCATTAGGTGAAATCACAATTGGCGCACTGAGTGTCCGAAAGACACGATTGTTGATTGACGCAATTTCAGCTAATTGGATTGCCTCCAAACTTGGGTGTAAAACAGCACCGCCGATGGACTTATTATACGCAGTTGAACCAGTAGGTGTAGAAATGCAAAGTCCATCTCCGCGAAAACTTTCAAACAATTCATCATGAATGTAAATATCGGCGACTAACGTGGCTGAAATACACTTTAAAGTGGCCTCATTTAAAGCTAAGTAATGTGTTGCTTGCGCCGCACCAACATACTGAACACTGACGTCCAACAGCGGATAGGTCACTTGGGTACGGTTGTCATGGCGCAGACTATCTACCAGTTCGTCCAATTCATAATCGCGCCAATCAGTATAAAAACCCAAGTGTCCAGTATGTACACCCACAAAGCGAATGTGATCTAAAGCATCAGCATAGTGGTGAAAAGCAGATAATAGCGTGCCGTCACCACCGACAGTGATCACAATATCTGGATTTTTTTCGACTACAGAAAAACCATTTTGTTTTAACTTTTGACTTAAATCAGCTGTGATGTGTAAGGATTGTGGATTAGAATTATGAAAGATGGTGATTCGCATAACAGATTCTCCTAACGCGTCGGATGATCAGTTGACCGCTGTTCATTTTGCTCTAAAGATTGGTCCGGTTCATGTCGTTGTTGTCCCTTCCCATAAGAAAAAAGCTGCTGGGCTTCTTGAATTTCTTCTCGAATCGCTGACATTTCCTGATCTAACATAAAAGCCGCCTCAGCTGCCCGTTTTAAACGCTCATTAATTTCATCCGGAAATGCACCTTGATATTTGTAATTTAAAGAATGTTCAATGGTTGCCCAAAAATTCATCGATAAAGTGCGAATTTGAATTTCCGCCAACAGTTTTTTCTCACCATGAACAGTCTGAACTGGATAACGGATAACCATATGGTAAGAACGATAGCCACTTGGTTTAACATTGGTAATGTAATCTCGCTCTTCCACAACTTCCATATCTGTTCGTTGCCGAATTAAATCAACAACTTGGTAAATATCTTCAACAAATTGACACATAATGCGCAATCCGGCAATGTCTTGCAAATCTTGCTCCATTAAATCTTCACTGATTTGCCGCCGGTGCATTTTTTCAATGATGCTGTCAACTGGCTTAACGCGGCCAGTCACAAATTCAATTGGCGTGTGCAAATTTTCGCGCTGGAATTGCTTACGCATACCACGCAATTTAATTTTTAATTCATCAATTGCCTGTTTATACGGCAATAAAAAGAGCTCCCAATCTGTTGGCATCGCAATCTCCATCCCCTCACACTTAAACCAATTTCATTTTAATCGATTCGCTGACGCCTTTATATATTTTAGCATACATTGTCCCTTTGCGTATGACTTGCAATCTGGTTAAAAACCATAGTAAACTATTTTTGGGTTATAATGACATTTTAAAGGAACTTATTGTAAATGAGCCAACAAATTGAACATGAATTTAAGAATTTAGTTACAGCTACAGAATTTAAACGTCTGCAACAGCATTATCCTTTTGCTGCACCTTTTAACCAGACCAACCTTTATTTTGATACCAGAACACAACAATTACAACGGTTAGGCTGGGGGTTGCGATTGCGTGTGTTTATCACTCATGCTGAGCAAACTTTAAAGGTGCCTTTTGGAAAAGATCGACGCTTACAAGAAATCACTGATCAATTACCTTTAACGCAGGCTCGACAAGTACAATTATTTGCACCTAGCCAGGTAAGTGTTAAATTAGCAACCAAAGCCATTACCTTTGATCAACTGCAACTGATTGGTTTTGCAAAAACACAGCGACAACAAGCCCAATTAAGCAGTGGATTGCTAGTTCTAGATAAAACAGTTTATGCAGATGGCTTAGTTGACTACGAAATTGAACTAGAAGTCCAACAAACTGGTACATCTGTAACTGCTTTTCAAGCGTTACTTACCAAACAACACATTCCTGTTCGAAAAGTTGTCAATAAAGTTCAACGCGCAAAACAACATTTTTCACCTGTACAACGTGAAAAATGGACTAAAAATCTACAACAAATGCTTTTTGATTGAAAATTTCAATTATTTTGTTAGAGTATGTGTAGAACAAATTTTAAAAACTAAACTATCACTAAGTAAGTTTCAACCGACATGGGGGACGTAATCGTGTTAGAAATCTATTTATTTGTTAATCCGCTGGGTGATCATTGCCTAGAGGCAGAACGTTCGGTATTGAAAGTTGCTAATGAAGAACAGGCAACGGTTCATTATCAATTTTTACCGCTGCTTAATTTACACACAGTTGAAAACGTCATGCAGCATTACTGTCCGGCGCAACATAACTTAACTACCCGGAACAATATTTTCCAAACCATTTATACTGCAGCATTAGACTATAAAGCCGCCCTTTTTCAAGGTAAACGCCGGGGGCAAGAATTTTTAATGGCGTTGCAAGAAGCATTGAATTCCCAACACGAACGCTATACTGACGAACTCATTCAACAGTTAGTCATACAGACAGGCTTAGACATGGAAATGTTTCACGAAGATCGTCAATCTAAACTAGCTGTAGAGAGTTTTGAAAATGATCAACGTGTTGCTAACGAAATGAAAATTCAAAAGCATCCTTCAGCAGTGATTTATGACTATTCTGATCCAACTCAAGACTATGGCATTCTATTAGAGGATTGTCATTCCTATGAAGTCTTGAAACAAGTCTGTCATGGTAATTATGCCGCTGCCTTAGCTGCCCAAGATGCAGCAAAACACCCGCAGCACAACTTACACATCTTACAAAATTAACATTAAAATAGCGAACAATGCTGATCAGCGTTGTTCGCTATTTTGCTATTATTAATAACAACCTTTTTATGCTGTCACGCCACCATCAATGATAAATTCAGCACCGGTTGAATAACTGGCATCATCAGAAGCCAAGAACAAAACCAATCGGCTAACTTCTTTGGGATCAGCCATTCGTTTCAAAGGTACATTAGCGACCATCGTTTTAATCTGATCCAAAGCTGCACTTTTTTGAACCATTGGTGTATTAATAACGCCAGGATGGACAGAATTCACGCGAATTCCATAATGACCTAACTCTTTAGCAGCAGCCTTAGTCATACCGCGAACAGCAAACTTTGTGTCTGTATAACCAATGGCACCCCCAACCAGACCATTCATTGAAGAAATATTAATGATTGAGCCTGCTTTAGTCTTTTTCATTGATGGAATAACTGCCTTCATACCGAGAAAAACACTCACCTGATTAATTTTAACCACTTTCATATAATCAGCTAAACTTGCGCGTTCAATACTTAAAACCGGACTAATGCCAGCATTATTGACTAAAACATCGATCGGGCCAAAATGCGCTTCAGTTTTAGCCACCACCTGTTGCCAACCGCTCTCATCCGTTACATCATGTTGAATGAACAAGGCATTGTGCCCTAATTCTTCTGCTAAAGCTTGTCCTTTGCCAGCTTGTACATCTGTCAAAACAACTTTAGCACCTTCTTTAACAAATAAACGTGCGTGCTGTTCTCCCATTCCGGCAGCAGCGCCAGTAATAATTGCTACTTTATCTTTTAATCTTGCCATATTGTCGATTCCTTTCTTGTAAGCGTTACCTTTTAGAAAATTGTAACGCTAATCAGTAAAATTCACAATGTATCAAGATTAAAATGATGTTTTTCACCAATAGTTAATTCAGATTTAAGTGCACTTAATGACATTTACATTAGCCTCAATAGCAACATTGTGAAACAAATCATTACATTATTTTTTATGTTAATTTGCATAAACTTTTTAATTCACAAAAGTAATTTGTAATTAACAGGAAAGTTAATTACAATAAGCATATTACGTTGTATCTGGAGGTAAAAATGAAGCGTGATCAAAAATACCAAAGATTTGCTTTAATTTTAAGTATCGTGTCGTTATGTCTTGCAATTGCTAGCTTAATTATTACCCTTCTCAAAAATTAAAATAACGCAAACACCAGTGATATGGCCACTAAACAAAAAGCTGTATGCTATTTTTAACGTACAACTGATCACCCAATTAAAGTTATTTGCAGGAACAAAAACTGGATCATGAAATGCCCTAACGTTATTAGAATATGACCAATAACGTTAGGGCATTTCAATCATCAGCTACATACCTTTCCCTTTTATTTTACCAATCAATAAAGAATGTCGTACTAAAACTACCCAGTGCGCAGCTAATTTTTAACCATGCTTAGGTGTTAGCACGGTTAAAATAATTTAACAATGTATCGGTCAAGTTGAAATTAGAGTGGTTAACAAAGTTAAAACATCTAGTAAAAGCGCTATGAATCCTAATTTTAATACACAAAAAATCCCGCTAAATATTAATTTAACAGGATTTTTATTCATAAATACATCTCAAGTAATTCTGTAATACCGGTGATCGGGGTCGAACCGATACTCCCGTGAAGGAACTGGATTTTGAATCCAGCGCGTCTACCAATTCCGCCACACCGGCATAATAAGCTTGTTACCACATTTTTACTAAGCTAAAAGGCGGTAACCGGATTTGAACCGGTGATAGAGGTTTTGCAGACCTTTGCCTTACCACTTGGCTATACCGCCACCATCAAGGTTCAAATACCTTGAAACTATTTAGCAACTGGGATAGCTGGATTCGAACCAGCGCATGATGGAGTCAAAGTCCATTGCCTTACCACTTGGCTATATCCCAATAAAACAAGGGCGGTATGTGGGGGTCGAACCCACGCGTGCCGGAGCCACAATCCGGTGTGTTAACCACTTCACCAATACCGCCATGGCAGGGATAGTAGGAGTTGAACCCACATCTACGGTTTTGGAGACCGCTATTCTACCATTGAACTATATCCCTATTATATAAATGGAGGAGAGTGGATTCGAACCACCGAACCCGAAGGAGCGGATTTACAGTCCGCCGCGTTTAGCCACTTCGCTACTCCTCCAT
>NZ_AYYI01000077.1 GCF_001436505.1 Loigolactobacillus rennini DSM 20253
TGCGTTGGCAACACGTAGTCCTTTGAAAACTGAACAAAGTTTCAACGAATTAAAAGTGTCGGGCGCCTTAACTGGTTGACCATTGGTCACCGGTTAAAGCAAACAACGCGTAGTCAATTCAAATTGAAGCAAAACGCGCTAGCAACAATAATTAAGAACAAGAGCAATCAAGCTTAAATTTAAGATGAGAGTTTGATCCTGGCTCAGGACGAACGCTGGCGGCGTGCCTAATACATGCAAGTCGCACGCACAACTGTTAACCGATCCTGCTTGCAGGTGACGTTAATGGACGTGAGTGGCGGACGGGTGAGTAACACGTGGGTAACCAACCCTGAAGCGGGGGATAACCTTTGGAAACAGAGGCTAATACCGCATAGTTTATCGCGACCTCCTGGTCGCAATAATAAAGACGGCTTCGGCTGTCACTTCAGGACAGACCCGCGGCGTATTAGCTAGTTGGTGGGATAAAGGCCTACCAAGGCGATGATACGTAGCCGACCTGAGAGGGTAATCGGCCACATTGGGACTGAGACACGGCCCAAACTCCTACGGGAGGCAGCAGTAGGGAATCTTCCACAATGGACGCAAGTCTGATGGAGCAACGCCGCGTGAGTGAAGAAGGGTTTCGGCTCGTAAAACGCTGTTGTTGGAGAAGAACCGGGGGTAGAGTAACTGTTATCCCCTTGACGGTATCCAACCAGAAAGCCACGGCTAACTACGTGCCAGCAGCCGCGGTAATACGTAGGTGGCAAGCGTTGTCCGGATTTATTGGGCGTAAAGCGAGCGCAGGCGGTTTTTTAAGTCTGATGTGAAAGCCTTCGGCTTAACCGAAGAAGGGCATCAGAAACTGAGAAGCTTGAGGACAGAAAAGGAAAGTGGAACTCCATGTGTAGCGGTGAAATGCGTAGATATATGGAAGAACACCAGTGGCGAAGGCGGCTTTCTGGTCTGTTACTGACGCTGAGGCTCGAAAGTATGGGGAGCGAACAGGATTAGATACCCTGGTAGTCCATACCGTAAACGATGAATGCTAAGTGTTGGAGGGTTTCCGCCCTTCAGTGCTGCAGCTAACGCATTAAGCATTCCGCCTGGGGAGTACGACCGCAAGGTTGAAACTCAAAGGAATTGACGGGGGCCCGCACAAGCGGTGGAGCATGTGGTTTAATTCGAAGCAACGCGAAGAACCTTACCAGGTCTTGACATCCTTTGACCGCTGTCGAGAGACAGTTTGCCCTTCGGGGCCAAAGTGACAGGTGGTGCATGGTTGTCGTCAGCTCGTGTCGTGAGATGTTGGGTTAAGTCCCGCAACGAGCGCAACCCTTATGACTAGTTGCCAGCATTTAGTTGGGCACTCTAGTGAGACTGCCGGTGACAAACCGGAGGAAGGTGGGGATGACGTCAAATCAGCATGCCCCTGATGACCTGGGCTACACACGTGCTACAATGGTCGGGACAACGAGTAGCGCGCCCGCGAGGGTTAGCTAATCTCTAAAAACCGATCTCAGTTCGGATTGCAGGCTGCAACTCGCCTGCATGAAGCCGGAATCGCTAGTAATCGCGGATCAGCATGCCGCGGTGAATCCGTTCCCGGGCCTTGTACACACCGCCCGTCACACCATGAGAGTTTGTAACACCCAAAGCCGGTGGGGCAACCCTTCGGGGAGCTAGCCGTCTAAGGTGGGACAGATGATTGGGGTGAAGTCGTAACAAGGTAGCCGTAGGAGAACCTGCGGCTGGATCACCTCCTTTCTAAGGAAAAGAAACGGAGACCGACACTTAAGTTGAAACTTTGTTTAGTTTTGAGCGGATTACGCTCA